>CAYTJW010000084.1:0-12302 GCA_964438135.1 uncultured Thermoanaerobaculia bacterium | reverse complement strand
GACCACTCCCTGGCCGCCGGCTCGGTCGCCGGCTCGGCCCGCGCGCTCGCCGGCCGCGGCCTCGAGCTGGGCCTGATCTGGGTCGACGCCCACGCCGACATGAACACCCCCGCCACCAGCCCGTCCGGCAACGTCCACGGCATGCCGCTCGCCGCCTGCCTGGGGCGCGGCCCCGAGGCCCTGGTCGCCGTCGCCGGCCGCGCCAGCGTCCGACCCGAGCACGTCGCCCTGATCGGCATCCGCGACCTCGACCGCGCAGAGCGCGAGACGGTGCGGGCGAGCGGCGTCCGCGCCTACACCATGAGCGACGTCGACCGCCGCGGCATGGCCGCCGTGCTCGACGAGGCCCTCGACGCCCTGCTGCCGGCCACCGGCGGCCTCCACCTCAGCCTCGACCTGGACGGCCTCGACCCCGAGGTCGCGCCCGGCGTCGGCACCCCGGTGCCGGGCGGCCTGTCCTACCGGGAGGCGCACCTGCTGGCCGAGACGGTGGCCGCCAGCGGCCGGCTGGTGAGCCTCGACCTGGTCGAGCTCAACCCCATCCTCGACCTGCGCAACTCGACCGGCTCGCTCGGCGCCGGCCTGGTCCTGTCCGCCCTCGGCGAGCGCATCCTCTAGGTCGCGGTCTCACCGACGCGTCGCACCCGCGTGCAGCGGCCCCCCTACAGCACCCCGCCGAGCAGCAGGTCGAGGTCCCCCGCCGTGGTCTCCCCGTCGCCGTTGCAGTCGGTCGGCCCCGAGGGCACGAAGGTCGGGTCGGCCAGGGTCGCCGCCAGCTCGGCCAGGTCGGCGGCGTCGAGAGCGCCGTCGAGGTGGGGATCGCAGGCGCCGTACGAGATCGTGTTGAGGACCTGGTTGGTGGTCAGGCCGGCGTTGGTGTCGAAGACGATCGTCGCCTCGTTGGTGATGCGCGTCCCGCCCGCCAGGCCGGGCGCCGGCGAGACCACGAAGCTGACGTGGCCCTCGCCGCGGCCGCTCGCGTCGTTCGGCGGCAGGAAGCCGGCCTCGGGGTCCTCGGGCAGCTCGCCGGTCGCGGGATCGAGGGTGCGGAAGGTCCAGCGCACCTCGCCCGAGGAGGACAGCGCGGCGCTGACGTCGACCCACCACTGGCGGGCGTCGTCGGGCCGGTAGTCGGGCACGGTGACGCGGGCGGCGAAGACCGGCCCGGCGTTCGCGACGTCGACCGTCTCCGCGCCCCAGGCGATGTCGGTGAAGCGGAGGGTCGCCCAGTCGAGGTCGGGGTCGAGCAGGTCGGTGACCACGACCTCCTGCGCCGGCGCCGAGGCGGTCGGCAGGTTCTCGAAGTGGACCGTGTAGGCGAGCGCCTCGTCGCCGGGGACCAGGTGCAGCTCGCCCTGCCCCGCGGGCGCGGTCTTCTCGTTGGGGTCGAGGGGGAGGATGATCTCGGGCTTGCCGTGGAACTCCCGCCACAGGTCGAGGAGCTCGGGCGGGATCTTCCCGTCCGGGTAGAGGTGCCCCCACACCTTGTAGGCGTTGGGCGGCACCGGGTCGTACCAGCGGTCGCCCCCGGGCCGCAGGCCCTCGATGTAGACGTCGCGGTAGATGGGGGCGAAGACCTGGGCGATCTTGACCGGCCAGAGGACCCCGGAGACGGTGCTGGTCGTCCCGGCGAAGGCGAGCGGCACGTTGCCGTAGGTGGCCTGGAAGCCGGCCAGGGCCGAGCTGAAGTAGGCCAGGAAGAAGCCGTAGGGGTCACCCTTGGTCGCCCCCGTCGCCTGCTTGCCCTGGTTGACCGCGGCCTTGGCCCCCGGGATGGCGCTGTCGAAGATCGGTCCCTTGGCCCCGAGCAGCGGGCCCAGGCCGACGACGTTGAGGAGGTACTCGGGCGCGTTCTTCTGCAGCGACTCGTTGAAGCCCTTGGGGTCGACGAAGGCGAGCGGCGAGCTGCGGCAGTAGGCGTACAGGTTGGGGCCGCGCCCGTAGCGCAGCGGCTCGACCGCGAGGAAGCGGCCGAGACCCGGGTGGTAGGGCCGGCGGACGGTCGCGACCAGACCGTCGCCGAACGAGACCATGCCGTGACGGCCGCCGAAGCCGAGCGGGTTCGGGAAGCTCCCGGTCGCGCCGCGCGGCACGCCGAAGGGGCTCCAGTCGGAGGTCGCGATCGTCGCCCCGCTCGCGTCGGTCACCAGGCGGGTGGTGCCGCCGCCGTCGAAACCGAGGTAGCCGATGCCGAGCGCCTGGTCGACCCGCGCCACCGGTCCGAACCCGAGCAGGTAGCGGGCGCGGAGGCTGCCGCCGCCGTCGTACTCGGCGACCAGGCCGCCGGCGTCCACCAGGAAGCTCGTGGTCTGCCCGTCGTGGGTCATGGTGGCGCGCTGGCCGAGGGAGTTGTAGGTGTACGTGAACGAGCCCAGGGTCGGGTGGTCAACCCCGGTCAGCCGCCCCTCGCCGTCCCACGTGTAGGTGGTGGTGGCCGCCCCATCCACCACGCTCGCCAGGTTGCCGTCGTCGTCCCAGCTGAAGGTGGCGGCAGCGGCCGTCTCGACCTGGTTGAGGGCGTTGAGCCCGTAGTCGGTGGCGGCGCCGTCGGTGGTCTCGCGGGTCCGGTTGCCGGCGGCGTCGTACTCCCAGGTCGTGCTGCTGCCGTCCGGGTAGGTGACTGCCACCAGCTGGCCGAGCGCGTCGTGGGCGAAGGTGGTGGCGGTGCCGGGCGGGGTGGTCGTGACCGAGGTCGGGTAGCCGGACCGGTCGTAGCTCGTCTGGTAGCGGACCACCTCCGCCGCGCCCTGCCAGTGGGCCACCGTCGCCGGCGTCCCGTCGGGGTTGTACTCGTAGGTCGTCGCCGTGCCGTTGGCGCGGTCCTCGCGCGCCAGGAGCCCGTCGCTGCCGTAGGTGTACGTCGCCCAGGTGACGGTCGCCCCGTCGCTCACCGTCGCCAGCCTGCCGGCGGCGTCGTAGCCGTAGTGCTCCTCGGTCCCGGCGGCGCGGCGCAGGGTGAGCTGGCGGGCGTCGTTGTACTCGTACTCGACCGACCGTCCGCCCGGGTAGTCGACCCGGGTCAGGAGGTCGCGGTCGTCCCAGGTCAGGGTCACGGCGCCGGACGGGTCCGAGGCGCCGGTCATCCGGCCCAGGGGGTCGTAGGCGTAGGCGGTGGTGACCCCGCCGACCACCTTCTCGGTCACCTGGCCGCGGGCGTTGACGACGAAGTCGACGACGTGCCCACCCCGGGTCGTGTGCCGGGTCGGGTTGCCCGCGGCGTCGAGGACGAAGTCCTCGTGGCTCCAGTCCGGGTAGACGAAGCTCGTCGGCCGCCCCTCCGCGTCGGAGGCGAAGGTCGTCCGGTTGCCGAGCTGGTCGGTCACGCTCTCGAGGGTCGAGCCGCCCGCGGCCGGGTAGGCGTACCCCTGGGTGTAGGTGTGGCCGAGGGTGTCGGTCGACGCCACCAGGTTGCCGAGGGGGCCGTAGAGGAGGTCGGTGGTCTCCAGCTCGGGGCCGACCACGCGCCGCACCCGACCGAGGTCGTCGTAGAGCATGGCGAGCGAGCCCCCGGCCGGGTTGACGCCGCCGACCGGGCGGCCGAGGTGGTCCCAGAGCACGGTCGCGAGCGGCCCGTCGGCGTTGCCCACGGTCGTCTGGCCGAGGGTGTCGTAGGCGAAGCTGACCGGGTCGACGCCTCCCTCCTGCTGGATGCCGACCAGCCGGCCCAGGCCGTCGTAGCTGAACGTCGTGTGGTTGCCGTTGGGGTGGGCGACCCCGACCAGGGCGTGGTCTGTCGCCGAGCCGGTCGATGGCGCGTAGCTGTACCCCGTCGTCACCCCGCCCGGCGTCGTCACCGACTCGAGGTGGTCGTCGACGTAGCTGAACAGGGTCTGCCGCGGCCCCGGCTCGGTGATCGCCTCGACGTAGCCGTCCCCGTTGTAGGCGAGCTCGAGCCACTCGCCGCTGGAGTGGTCGACGCTGGTCAGGAGCCCCCCGCTGTAGCCGAGTGCGAGCTGGTTGCCGAGCCGGTCGTTGATCGAGGCCAGGCGGCCGTCGAGGTCGAAGCCGAGCACGGTCCCGTCCGCCTCGGTCAGGGTGAGGCCGGCAGCCGTCCAGCGCAGCAGCCCGGTCTCGCCCGGGCTTCCCCGGTAGGCGCCGCTCGCGTTGCGCTTGAACAGGCGGGTCGAGCCGCAGCCCGAGGCGATGCCGACCACGTCGCCCTCGTAGGCCTCGGCCCAGACGTCGTAGTAGCTCGCCCAGCCGTAGCCGAAGGGGCCCAGGCAGAAACGGGCCTGGCTCTTCGCCGGGTAGGTGCGGACGAAGGACAGCCCGAAGCCGGGGGCGTCGCGGTAGGCGTCGACCGCGGCCTCCAGGCTGGCCAGGGGGTTGACCCCGAGGAGCTGGTTCCAGACCACGCCGAGGAGGGCGGCGGGCCGGTGCTCCAGCTGCCCCACGGCGCTGAGGTGGTCGGCGGCCGCGCGCAGGGTCGCGGCGTACTGCCCCCAGGTCGCACCCACCGCGCTGGTGAACTGGGGCCACAGCGCCTGCCACAGCTCGACCGGGAAGCCCTCGGGCCGGAAGCCGGGCTCCTGCGCCGGCCAGTCGACCGCGGTCGCCGCGCCCTGGCCGGACACCAGCCACGCCTCGAAGGAGAAGCTCTCGTGCGCGTCCCCCTCGACGAGGAGCTGCACCGGCAGCTGGTGCCAGGTGCCGGGCACGAGGGTGCCGGCGGCGCCCGGCGTCTGCCGGTCGACCGCCAGGACCCGCACCGGCTCTCTCGACCAGGGGGCGTCCGGCGACAGGCGCATCGCCAGGCCCTCGACCGAGCGGATCTCGACCAGCGGCGCGGGCATGTCGACCGTGCCGACGTTCTCGTACTCGAGGACCATGGTCACGGATCGGTCGGGCCGGGCCTGGTCGGGGATGAGGAGGTCGAGGGCGACCTCGCCGGCCCCGCCGGCCGAGACCTCGAAGGCGTCGACGAGGGCCAGCTCGCCGAGGTCCGGCCACACCGCGACCAGGTCCGCGAGCCGCGGCGCCAGGCCGACCAGGCTCATCGCCACGACCAGCTCCTCGGTCTCCGTCCGGCTGGGGGTGAAGCGGCGCAGCAGGGTCGCCCCGTCGCGCAGGTCGACCGCCATGCCGGGCTCGAAGCCCAGACCCGACACCCGCGCCGTGACCGTGCCGGCATTGCCGCCGCCGCCCGGTGTGACGCCGAGCAGGTAGCGGTCGACGGCGGTGGCCTGGAGCTGGAAGGCCGCCGCCCCGCCGCCCGTGTACTCGCTGTAGACCACGGTCAGGAACAGGGAGCCGGGCCCGGGGGCGGGGATGACCATGTCGACGGTGCCGGCCGCCGTCGCGACCCCCTGCCAGTCGTAGAGGGTCAGGGTGGGCAGGGCGGCCCGGCGGCCGAGCAGGCGCCAGGCCCCCGCCCCGGGGCCGGGAGAGAGCCGCACCAGGACGTTGGCCGCCGCCCCGGCGGCCAGGTCGAGGCGGAAGTCGACGTAGCGCAGGTGGGGGGCGGCGGCCGCCACCAGCTGGTCGAGCAGGATCGGTTGCGGCTCCCGCACCGGCGGCGCGAGCCCGGTCTGGAGCACGAGCGCGGTGCCGTCGTCGTAGCTTGCGGCGAGCAGCCGGGTTCCGTCCGCGGACAGGGCGAGCTCGTCCACGTTGCGCAAGAAGCCCGGCAGCTCGCGCACGGTCGTGGCGGTGTCGAGGTCGAGGACGTTCACCTGTCCCGGGTAGTTGAGCCCGAGCAGGGCGTGACGGCCGTCGGGGGCGTAGGCGAGGGCGTCGACGCCCAGCCCGACCAGGACCTGGCGCTGGACCACCCCGCTCAGGTCCCACTCGACCACGTGCCACTGGAAGCCGATCAGGTCGGTGGAGAGGATGCGCTGGCCGTCGGGCGAGAACGCCGCCCCGCCGTCGCAGCGGACGGCCGGGACGACGAGGAGGTTGTGGCCGTCGGCGGTGTCCCACAGCTGGATCGTCATGTCGCCCGCGACCGGGCTCGCGGTCAGGAGCGTGGACCCGTCGGGCGAGAAGGAGAGCGACCACGCGCCGTAGTAGTGGCCGCCGAGGACCGGGCCGGGCGTGCCGGTCGCGAGGTCCCAGAGGCGGACGCTGGCGTCGTCCGAGGCGGTGGCGGCGGTGGCGCCGTCGGGCGAGATGGCGACGCGGGTGATGGCGTCGGTGTGGCCGCTGAAGGTGGCGAGGGGCGTGCCGTCGGCGACCTGGTAGAGGCGGGCGACACCGTCCTCGCCGCCGACCAGGAGGGTCGCGCCCGACGGCGACACCGCCACCCCGGCCGGGGTCGTGCCGGGGTTGGTGAAGCGGCGCACCACCTCGCCGCTGGCGAGGTCCCACATCCGCACCTGCGGGCTCTTCTCGTCGGTGGTGAAGGCGTGGCGCCCGTCCGGGGACAGGGCGACGTAGGGGCCACCCGCGCCGACGAGGAGGGTGGACTCGCTCCCGACCTCCAGCACCGGCGCCTCGTCGTGCACCGCCGGCCACAGGGTGGCCTGGCGGCCGAAGCCGACGAGGAGCTTCCCACCGGGGCCGAGGTCGACGGGACGCACCACCCCCGAGTGGCTGTGGACCCGCATCGCCTCGCCGGAGGCCGCGTTCCACACCACTGCGACCCGGTCGGACCGCCCGGTCGCCACCGTGGCGCCGTCGGCCGACCACGCCACCGCGTTGACCGTGCCGCTGCCGCCGAGGGGGTGGATCAGGGCGCCGGTCTGGGCGCTGCGGATCGAGGCCCCGCCGGAGCCGCCGACCACCACCCGCTGGCCGTCCGGCGAGTAGGCGGCGGTGGTCACCCCGGACACGGCAAAGGAGCGGACCTCGGCGCCGCTGGACGGGTTGCGGAAGCTGAGCGTGGAGCCGTAGCCCACCATCAGCTCCTGGCCGTTGGGCGCGTACTCGACCGCCCAGGGGGCGCCGGGGAGGTCGAGCGGGAAGACCAGGGCGCCGGTGGCGACGGCGTAGACGCGGACGAAGGTGTCCTGGCCGCCGCTGGCGACCCGGCTGCCGTCCGGGGAGAAGGCCACCAGCAGGACGTTGGCGGTGTGGCCGGTGAGGGTGCGGAGGAGGGCGCCGGTCGCGGCGTCCCACAGCCGGGTGGTGTCGTCGTCCGAGGCCGTGGCGAGGGTGGCGCCGTCGTTCGCGACGGCGACCGCGTTGACGTCCCCCCCGTGACCGGTCAGGGTGCGGAGAAGGGCGCCGGTCGCGGCGTCCCACAGCCGGGCGGTGTCGTCGTTCGAGCCGGTCAGCAGCAGGGCACCGTCGGCCGACAGGTCGGCGTCCATGACGGTCTCGGCGTGGCCGGGGAAGGCGACGTCGGCCAGGGTCGCGGCGAGCGCGTGCGCGCGGAACCCGGTCACCTTGCGGTCGACCTGGAACTGCACCCCGCCGCTGAAGGTGGTGGTGGAGGCGGACAGGACGCTGGCGCCGCCCTCGGCGAAGGCCACGCCCGGGGTCGCCGACGAGTCGTAGGTGCTCTCCAAGGGCGTCGGCAGGACGGCCAGCTCGGCGCCCGAGGTCGCGTCCCACACCACCGTGCCCAGGCTGGCGACGCCGCCGAGGATGCGCCGGCCGTCGGCGGCGAAGGCGACCGACTCGACGGTGGTCGCGCTGCCCTGCAGCGAGATGGCCAGCTCGAGGGCGCCGCTGGTCGCGTCGAAGAGCTTGACGCTGCCGCCCGAGTTGCCGCCGGCGACCAGGAGCCGGCCTCCGTCCGGCGCCACCGCGACGTCGTTGACCTCGGCGTAGCCGCTGGCGTCGTGCACCAGCGTCAGCACCTCGGCGCCGGTGGCGAGGTCGTACAGCACGGCCCGGCACGACGACCCCAGCCCGACCAGCGCGCTCGCCCCGTCGGGAGTGAGGGCGAGCCCGGTCGGGGTTCGGTTCGAGATGGCGATGGTCCGCACCACCCCCCAGGTGGCGGTCTCCCACACAACCACCATGCCGTCGTCGCTGAAGACGGTCGCGGCCGCAGCGAGGAGGCCCCCGTCGGCGGAGAAGGCGAGGTCGACGACCCGGTCGCCGCCGGCCAACGACAGCGCCCGGCCGACGGCCCAGCTGGAGCGGTCCCAGACCGTGACGCTCGCGGCCCCGGTGTAGGGCTCGCCGCCGGTGGCGAGGAGCGCCCCGTCCGGCGACCAGGCAGCGGCGTAGCTCCGGGTCGACGCCTCGGCCAGCAGGCGGACCTGCTCCCCCGTGGCGGGGTCGAGTACCCGCACCACCGACTCGCCGCCGGTCAGCGCGAGCAGGGAGCCGTCCGCCGACAGGGCCATGGCGGTGACGGGCTGGAAGCCCACCCCGGCGAGGGGCGAGCTCACCACCTCGGCCGCCGCCGCGGCGGCGAGACCGCCGACGGCTGCCACTGCCGCCAGCCCGACAACCAGGCGAAGAGACGCGCCACCGGTCGCTGCGTGCATGGGTGCCCCCTCGTGGCGCCGAGCATAGCGCAACCGCGGCCGGCGGGCTGCGCCGGCCCGTCACCGGGCCCCGGGGTCGGCGTCGGGCGGGGCGACGAGGGCGGTCCCACTGCTGCGAGCCGGAACCGTGCACGCCATGCACCCTGGGCCTCGCGGGCCTCGCGACGCGTGGCACCGCTCGAGCTGGAGGCGCGCGGTCTCCGGGCGGCCGCCGCCGCGGGCAGGGCGGCGGGCCCCTACCGGCCGGTGATGAGGAAGTGGGCTCTCCGGTTGAGGCGCCAGGCCGACTCGTCGTGACCCTGGGCGAAGGGCTTCTCCTCGCCGTAGCTGACCGCCCGCAGCCGCTCCGCCGGGATGCCGAGCTTGACCAGGTAGTCGCGGGTGGCGTTCGCCCGCCGCTCGCCGAGGGCGAGGTTGTACTCGCGGGTGTTGCGCTCGTCGCAGTGGCCCTCGACCGTCACCGTCACGCCCCGGTACTGCTGGAGCCACGCGGCGTTGGCGGCGAGGAGCTCGCGCGCCTCGGGCCTGAGGTCGTACTTGTCGGTGTCGAAGAACACGTCCTTGAGGTACCCCCGCCGGTTCAGCTCCTGGAGGTCCGCGGGCAGTTCCTCCATGACCTCCTCGGAGGGGATCGTCGCGGTCTCCGGCTGGACCTCCTCCTCCGGCAGCGTCGCGGGCTGAGTGACCACGGGCGGCTCCGGCGCCGGCGGCGGCGCGACCGCCCGCGGCTTGCTGGCGCAGGCCGAGGCGACGAGCGCAACCGCCAGCAGGGCGAGGGCGAGGGCGAGACGGGTCTTGCTCTTCGGCTCCATGGTGTCCTCCTGTCGAACGACGGCATCCTGAGGTCGGGTCGAGGGGCCCGGCAGCGGCGACAGCACCGCCGGCCACCACCACCGTCGCAACCAGGATCGGCCGACCGGCGTTCCCGGGGAAGCCCGCCCCGACCCACGAGGGCGTCGCGCTGCCCCTTCTCTCGGCGTAGCGGCCGCCGCTACAGCTGGGGCGGGGAGGGCTCAGGTGGGGTCGACGAGCCCGCGCCGGATGGCGAACCTCGTGATCTCCGACGTGTTGCGGAGGTTGAGCTTCTCGAGCACCCGGGCCCGGTAGGTCTCCACCGTGCTCGGGCTCAGGCTCAGCTCCTCGGCCACCTCCCTGGTCGTCAGGCCGGAGGCGAGACGCACCAGGACCTGCATCTCGCGGTCGGAGAGCACGGACTCGGGGGCGTCCTCGGCGCGCTGACCGATCCGGGCCACCAGCTTGTCGACGATCGAGGGCGTGACGTAGCGGCCCTCGCGCGCCACCTTGCGCAGGGCCAGGAGCAGCTCCTCGGCCGGCGAGCCCTTGAGGAGGAAGCCCGCAGCACCCGCGCGGAGGAGGCGGAAGGCGTACTCCTCGCTGGCGTACATGGTCAGGATCAGCACCTTGGCTGGCGAGCGGGTGGCGGTGATCTGCCGCGTCACCTCGAGACCGTCGATGTCCGGCAGGCTGAAGTCGAGCAGCACCACGTCCGGCTCCAGGTCGCGGCACAGCCTGACCGCCTCGTGCCCGGACCCGGTCTGCCCCACCACCTCCAGGTCCGGCTCCCCCTCGAGAATGCGGCTGATGCCCGCGCGCACCACCGCGTGGTCGTCGACCAGCACGATCCGGATCATGACCCCTCCGCCTTCGGCGACGACGGAATGGGGACGCGCAGGACGATGCTGGTCCCCTGCTCCGCGTGCGAGGTGATCTCGAGGCGGCCGTTGACCAGGGCGGCCCGCTCCTGCATGCCGGTCAGGCCGAGCCCCGAGGTGGCCGGCAGCTGCCCGAGCTCGAAGCCCTGCCCGTCGTCCGTCACGGAGACCGCCAGCTCGGTCCCGTCCTTGCGGACCTCGATGGCCACGCGGCGTGCGCCGGCGTGCCGGGAGACGTTGGTGAGCGCCTCCTGGACCACCCGGTAGGCGCACAGCGAGACCTCCCTCGGCAGCGGACCGTGCTCCTCGTCGATCGCCATGTCGACGCTCGTCCTGCAGCCGGCCCGGCCTTCGAAGTCGGACGCCAGCTGCCGCACCGACGCCTCCAGGCCGAGGTCGTCGAGCAGCGGCGGGCGGAGCGCCCGGCAGATGCGCCGGACTGTCTCCACCGCGCTGTCGACCAGCTGGTTCACGGTGGCGAAGGAGCCGCCCACGGCGGCGTGGGTCCGCCGGAGGTAGTCGAGCTCCAGGCGCAGCCCGGTGAGGACCTGGCCGAGGTCGTCGTGGAGCTCTCGCGCCACTCGCGCACGCTCCTCCTCCTGGGCCACCAGCGCCCGCCGGGACAGGAGCTCCTGGCGCAGGGAGGCGACCCGACGCTCGGTGACGTCGGACAGGACCACCAGCGCCGCCGGCCCGCCGTGGTGGACGAATCGCGAGGCGCGGAGCTCCAGCTCGCGGCCGCTCCCGTCTCTCGGCGCGGCCAGCGACTCCAGGCGCGACGCCGCCGGGCGCTCGGGGCCGCCGGCGAGATCGACCAGCGCGAGCGGCGGGTCCATCGTCACGAGGTCCTCCAGGTGCCGGCCGACGAGGTCGCCCGACCCCGGGCCGAGCATCGCCCGGGCCGCCGGGTTGGCGTCGAGGACCGCGCCGTCGAGGCCGAGGACCACCAGACCGTCGCTCGCCGAGTCGAACACGCCCCGGTAGCGCGCCTCGGACACGCGGTAGCGCTCCATCCGCACTCGCGACAGGTGGAGCAGCAGCCCGACCCCGAGCGACAGCCCGAGGCCGAGCGCGGGCACCCACAGGTCGGCACGCCACCCGTGCTCCTCGGCGGTCTCGGGCCGCGGGGTCACGGTCAGCCGCCACTGGCGGTTGTGCACGGGGAAGGCGTGAACGCTCTGCACCGTCGTCCGGGCCAGGGGGCCCTCGGGGTCCGCGACCGCGAACCTGAACAGGCTCTCCCCCTCGTCCTCGAGCCAGTAGCTGAACTCGGCCCTGATCTGCCCGTGGAAGCAGTCCTCGATCAGCTCGTTGACGCGGTACTCCACGACCACGTGAGTGGCGCCGAGCGGCGCTGCGGTGAGGGGCCAGGCGGCGAAGAAGCCGACGTCGCCGGGGCGCACCTCGTACGGGTCCGAGAGGACCGGCCCGCCGACCCGGGTGAGGGGGAGGAACGCCCCGCCGCGTTCGCTCAGGAACTCCGCCAGAGAGCTGTCGGGCTCGGCCACCGCGTGGGGCGGGCCGCCGTCCAGCCCGAGCAGGGCGATGGCGTGGAAGCTCCTGAACTCGGCCAGGACCAGGGCGGCGAGGTCGTCGAAGCGCGCGAGAGGGGCGCCGGCCCCGCCGTGGCGGGTCCAGTCGTCGCCGAGCACGCCGCCCATCGCCAGCTGCGCGCCGACGAAGGTCTGCAGCCGGCGCGAGGCCTGAACGCAGACGTCCTCGGTGTGGCGGGCCAGCATCCGATGCTGGTGCTGCACCTGCAGGCGCCAGACCCCCGCGGTCGCCCCCACCAGGAGGGCGACCGTCAGCAGCGGCGCGAGCCACCCGAGCACGTGCCGGCTCCGCCCGCGGCAACGGCCCGGCGCTCGAGGCGCGCGCCTTCGGCGCCCCCCGGCGGGATCGCTGCCGTCCATCCGCCCCAGGGTAACACCCGGGCACGGCCGTCCGACCGACGCCGCCGCGCCCGTCGCACCGCTCACCCACCCCGGCGAGGCCGCCCGCCAGCTGCTCCGCCACCTCGCCCTGGTCGAGCTCGCCCCACCGGTCCCGGCGCGGGCGCTCGAGCCCTTCGCGGTCCCGGTCAGGACCCTGGACGCGCTCCCCCCCGCGACCGTGAGCTTCCTCCTCGCCCACGGGCCGCGCGTGCGGCCGGCCAACTGCGACGACCGCCAGGCGCGGGCCGCCCGCGCGATGGGCGCCGAGCTGCTCGACGTCGGAGCGCCCTCGGCCGGCCGAGCCCCGGTGGCGG
>CAYTJW010000083.1:0-12409 GCA_964438135.1 uncultured Thermoanaerobaculia bacterium | reverse complement strand
GACCGCGCCCGGTTGCGGCGCGGGCACCGCCGGGTCGACCACCACCAGCCGCGTCCCCCGGGCGGCGACCAGCGCCTGCAGGCGGGCGCGCCGCGCGTCGACCCGCTCGAGGCGGAAGGGCGTGGTCACGGTGGCGCCCTCGGTCAGCCACAGGCCGCGCACCATCCGGGCCCCGGCTGAGGGCAGGAGCGAGGCCGTGACCTGGGTGCCGAGGGGGCACAGCAGCGTGTCGGAGCGCTCTGCTTTCCGGCTGCCGACCAGCGGCACGGTGGCGGTGCGCGACGGCTGCGCGACCAGCTGCACGGACACCGCGTGCGGCCCGTCGCCGGACAGCTCGAGGGCGAGGCGGGCCAGGCCGGCCGTGGCCACCGTGTGCTGCTCGGCGACGCGCCGGCCGCGCTCGAGCAGCTCCGCGCGCACCGCTCCGTCGACCGGCACGCCGAAGCTCTCCAGGCGGAGCGTCAGCGCGAGCCGGGCGGCGCCCTCGAGGCGCCGCTCCGCGATCGAGGCGACCAGGGGCGCGAGGTGGTACTCGGCGACCGTCAGCTCGCACGTGACGGCGCCCTCGGGGTCGTCGGCGAAGCGGACCGCGTACTCCCCGGCGGGCAGCTCGCGCAGGGTGACGAGCGCCGCCCCGTGCGCGTCGAGGGTGACCGGGCGGCGGGCGAAGGGCGCGCCATTGGCGGCGATCTCGAGCGTGACCTCGGCGCCCGGCGAGAACGGGTCGAGGGCGAGCAGGTGGACGCGGTCGCGGCCCTCGCGGTAGAGGGACTTGTCGCTGGTGACGACGGCCAGCCGCAGGGCGGGCAGCGGGAGAGGGGCGACGGTGTGCCCGGGCAGGGTGACGGCCTGGGTGCCGAGCAGCGGTACGACCCGGGGCTTGAGCGCGGCGGGGGGGCCGAGGGCCGTGCGCAGCCCGGGCGACATCGACTCCAGGGCCTCCGTGGTCACGAACGCGAAGGCGCGCCCGAGGACGATGCCGGCGGCCATGCCGGCATCGTCTCCCCCCGAGGCCAGGATGCGCCCGCGCCAGGTGTCGCCGCCGCCGAGGCGGGCGAGCAGCGCGAGCGCCCGGGGCTCGTCGGGGAAGAGCCTGAGGAGGTGGTCGAGGACCGTGCGGGCGCTGGTCGAGCGCCCCTGGTCCACGAGGGCCGTGACCTGGACCGGTGCCAGACCGGTGCCACGTGTCACGAGGTTCACGAAGTTGGGGACGTCGGGTGCGCGCTGGCCAGCGGCACCCCGACATGGTGAAGCTCCAGACGCGTGCCACCTGCCCGCGACCCGTGGCACCTGACACCGCGCAGGTGGGCAGGCGTGCGTTCGGCCGGCTGGCGACGTTGTTCCTGGTGACGGGAACGCGTGGTGAACCTCCCCTCTTCGACCCCCGGCGCGGCGCGGCAAGCAGCCAGGCCTCCGGCTCCGTCGTGCCGCAGGAGTGCTCCGGCGTCGAGCTGGGTCAGGCCAGCAGGTCGTGCGCGGCGGCCCGCGGGCGCGCTGAGGGGAGTCCCCCCGGGTCCGGTCGGAGAGCGCGGCGAGCGCGCTCGAGGAGGAGCGTCATGACGAGAGGACCGAAGGTGGCGGTGTTGGTGGTGGCGGCAATGGCGTGGGGCAGCGCGGTCGCGGCCCAGACCGGCGACGGGGCGCTGGCTGGGCGCGCGGAGGTGTGGGACCTCACGGTTCTCCACGAGTTCACGTACAGCGGCGAGGGTGTGGTTCCCGCGGGCGACCTCACCCTCTCCGGCTCGACGCTGTACGGCGTGACGGAGTACGGAGGGCAGGCGAACGCTGGCGTGGTGTTCAGGATCGGCACCGACGGCAGCGGCTACGCCGTCGTCCACCACTTCGGCGGTGGCGCGAGCGGTGAGCACCCTGCCGGGGGCCTGGTCCTCTCCGGGTCGACCCTCTTCGGCGTGACGACCGACGGCGGGGAGTGGGACGGGGGCGTGGTGTTCTCGGTCGGCACCGACGGGAGCGGCTTCACCGTGCTGCACTCCTTCACCGGAGGTGGGGTCGACGGCGTGCAGCCGCAGGCGGGTCTGACCCTGTCCGGGTCCACCCTCTTCGGCACGACGCGCCTGGGCGGGACCTGGGACCAGGGGACCGTGTTCCGGATCGACACCAACGGAAGCAACTACCTCATAGTACACAACTTCGGTGACGCGATCGGCGACGGCAGCTATCCGTGTGGGAGCGTGATCGCGAGCGGCACCTCTCTCTGGGGGATGACCAGTGCGGGCGGGTACTGGACCACTGGGGTGCTCTTCTGGGTGCGGACCGATGGCACCCAGTACACCCTGCTCCACACGTTCACCGGCGAGTCGGGCGACGGAGCCAGGCCATACGGGAGCCTCGTCCGCTGGTACACCACTCTGTACGGAATGACGTCGGGCGGAGGGAGCTCCGGCAACGGCATGGTGTTCTCGGACAGCGTGGGGGGAGGCAGCTTCGTGCAGCTCCACTCGTTCGCCGACCTGCCGGATGGCGACTATCCCACCGCGAGCCTCACCAGAGCCGGAGGCACGCTGTACGGGGCGACGGTACGTGGGGGGAGCAACGACCGCGGCGCGGTGTTTGCCGTCGTCACGACGGGGTTCGACTACGCGGTGCTGTACTCGTTCCCTGGCGCCCCGGGCCCGGAGACCCCCATCGGCAGCCTGACGTACTCTGCGGGCACCCTGTACGGGGTGACCGTCGGCGCGACCCGCGCCGTGAGCGTGATCTTCCGCCTCGAACCCCACGGGCTGGTGTTTGCGGACGACTTCGAGACTGGCGACACCGGCCGGTGGCCGGCGACGTCGCCGTGACGGAGGCGCCCGTCAGGGTCTGACGACGGGTCGACACGGTCGAGCCGACGCACCAGCACCGTCGATGGTGGGAGCGGGCGCGGCGACGATGCGCACGACCGGGTTGCCGAGGCCCCTGATCGGCCGCTGTCGACAGCACGGCACCGTCATGGTGCCACGATGGTGCCGGTCCGGCGTGCTGCCCCCGGCCGGTTGGGTGTCGTCCGGGCTGCTGGCGGCGACCCTGCTCCTGTCCGCCTGGATGACCCGCCCCTCCTGCCGTGCCCCGTGCCCGCTCGGCGCCCTGCTCGGCCGCGTGCGCGAACGGCGTCACCGTGGCTGGCGTCGGCTCGACCCGGGTCGATGCCCTGTTCCCCCCGGTCACGCGCTCGCGCCGCGCAAGCGGCGCCTCGTCACGAGCCGAGCGCGGGCGGCAGCGAGCCGAGCACGGCGAGGAAGTGGAGGACGCTGGCGAGGAGCACCAGGGCGTGCCAGACGGCGTGGTTGAAGGGCAGTCGACGGAGGGCGTAGACGCCCATGCCGGCGGTGTAGACCACCCCGCCGAGGATCAGCAGGACCAGGGCCGGGGTGGCGAGCGCCGCCAGCAGCGGCTGGCCGGCTCCCACCACCAGCCAGCCCATCAGCAGGTAGAGGACGCCGCCCGCGACCTTGAATCGCTCCATGTCGACGGCCTTGAGCGTCACGCCGACCGCCGCCAGCAGCCACACCGTCGCGCACAGCAGCCAGCCGCGCCGGCCGCCGAGCACCAGCAGCGACAGCGGGGTGTAGGTGCCGGCGATCAGCAGGTAGATGGCGCAGTGGTCGAGCACCCGCAGGGCCCGCTTCGCCCGCGGCCAGGGCACGGCGTGGTAGAGGGTCGACGAGGTGTAGAGCAGGACCAGGCAGGCGCCGTAGACCGCGCAGCTGACCAGGTGCTCGGCGCTGCCGTGCCGGCTGCCCACGGTCACCAGCAGCGCCAGGCCGGCGAGGCTGAGGACGACGCCGAGGCCGTGGATCAGGCTGCTGGCCACCTCCTCGGCCGGGCTGTAGCGCGGCAGGGGCACTCGTGCGGCGGTCCGGTCCGGGGCGTGGGCGAGCATGGCGGGCTCCCGTCTCGTCGGTCGGGAGCCAAGGTAGGCCCGGTCCGTCACCGTCCCGTCACGGCCCCGCGCCCCGGCCGCGGCGTGGTCAGGCGAAGGGGTCCACCGCCGGCACGCCGGCCGGCTCGAAGTGGCGCAGGGTGCGCGTGGCGACGGTCAGCCGGTGCTCGAGGGCGGTGGCGGCGACCATGCTGTCGAGGAGGGGCATGGTCAGGCCCTGGCGGCGCAGGCCCGCCACCAGGGCGGCCCACCGCCGGCTGACGGCGGCGTCCCACGGCAGGCTCTCGACGCGGGCCGCGACCTGCTCGAACCACGCCTCCAGGCGGCGCCGCTTGCGGCCGGCGGGCAGGGCGAGGACGCCGAGCCGGATCTCGCCGAGGACGATGGCGTCGACCGCCAGCTCCGCCTCGTGGGCGACGAGCCAGGCCACGACGCGCGGCTCGGGGTCGACCCGGGTCGGCTCGCACAGGACGTTGGCGTCGACCAGGTACCTCACGACAGGTCCGGCGCGCCCGCGTCGTCGGTCGTCTCGGACCGTGGCAGGGGCTCGAACCAGCCCTTGACCGGGCAGGCGAGGAGCAGCTCGACCAGCCCCCGGTTGCGGCCCGGCGCCGTGCGGCGGAGGCGGTACTCGCCGCGGTCGAGGCGCTCGACCTCGAACCGCTGCCCGGGGCGGACGTCGTCCAGCCGCCGCAGCTCGGCCGGCAGGACGATCCGGCCCTGGCTCGAGACGGTCGTCTCCACGTCAGGTCAGACAACGTCTGACCCGCCACGCGTCAGGCTCAGGGCTCCACCCCGCCGTCCCAGGCGGCGGCGTCGCCGGACTCGAAGCCGTCGAGGAACACCGGCCGGGGGAGGGGGAGGCGCCAGCTCGGCAGCACGGCGAGGCCGCCGCCGTGGGGCGGGGCGAGGCCGAGCGGGCCGACCAGCGACGCGGCGGCGGTGGCCGGGTCGAGGCGGTAGAGGGCGTCGCCCTGGCCGGCGGCGAGGGCGTAGAGCAGGCCGCGGGTGGGGTCCCAGGCCAGGCCGGCGTCGTCCCAGACGAGGCCGGTGTCGCCGACCGTGCTCCAGCTCCCGCCAGCGACGTCGTAGGCCCACAGCGAGCCTGAGTCGCCGAGGCCGTAGAGGCGGCCCGCGACCGGGTCGCAGGCCAGCCCCTCGAGGTCGACCCCGGGCGGGCTCAAGGGGCCGACGAGCAGGCCGGAGCGGCTCGACAGGGCGAGGAGGGTGCCGTCGGCGGTGCCGTAGAGGGTGTCGCTCGAGGCGCACCAGGCGAGGCCCTCGGCGGCCGCGGAGCCGGGCAGGGCGCGGGCGTAGCGGTCGTCGGCCCAGACCGCGGCGACCAGGTCCGGGGTGGTGCCGCGCAGCACCCCGGGCTCGGCCGTCGGGGCCAGGCCGACGGTGCCGGCGGTGACGGCGGAGGCGCCGGCCGGGCTGGCGGCGCCCGAGAACGGGTCGACCCGGAAGAGGCCGGCGGGGTTCGAGTCCTGGCTGAGGAGGAGTTGCTGCGGGGCGAGGGCGGCGAGGCCGGACAGGGCGAGGCCGGTCGAGCCGGAGTCGAGCAGCGCGCCGTCGGCCGGGCGGACGGCGAACCACTGGCCGTCGCTGCAGGCCACCACCAGCTCGCCGGCCATGCTGGCGAGGCCGGAGGGGGTGCAGGCCGCGGCCGGGCTGGCGACGGTCGAGCGCACCGCGCCGGTCGACGGGTCGACGGCGACGACGGTGGTCGGGCAGAGCAGGTGGAGCGACAGCCCGTCGAAGGCGAGGTCGGTGGCGGCGCAGGGGGCGGGGATGCTGCGCACGAAGGCGCCGCCCGCGGCGGCGTGGAAGTCGACCGAGGAGGGGCGGAGGAGGGCGAGCTGGCCGCCCACCACCTCGAGGTCGGCCAGGTCGGCCGGCGCTCCGTCCCAGCGCCACTGCTCGAGGCCGCCGAGCGAGGCCACCACCTCGCCGCTGGCGGCGTGGGCGGTGTAGAGCAGGCGGCCGTCGCTGGCCAGGCCGTCGGGCAGGTCGGCCGGGGCGGGGGAGGAGCCGTCGCGGCGGAGGTCGCCGGACAGCAGGTGGACGCGGCTGTCGGCGCGGCTGGCGGCGGCGAGGGAGCGGCGGCGGGCGTCGTCGACCGCGAAAGCCGCCAGGGCGTCGTCGAGCACGCTCGCCACGTAGACGTCCCTGCCGCCGGGGCTCGTGGCCACCTGGTTGGCGGAGTCGAGCCCGTCGACCCCGGCCGCGCCGTCCCGCTCGACCTCGAGGAAGGTGAGCCGGCCGGTGACGGGCTCGCGGGCGAAGACCGCCAGGGCGTCCTCGCTCGCGCCGGTGGCGAAGACCAGGGCGCCGTCCGGGCTGACCGCCACCGAGCTCGCGCCGTACAGCCCGTCGACGCCGCCGACCCCGTCGCGGGCGACCTGGCGGAAGGAGAGGGCGCCGGTCGAGGGGTTGCGGGCGAAGACCGCGACCGCGCCGTCGTAGGCACCGCTGGCGTAGACCTGGCCGCCGTCGGGGCTGACCGCGACGCCGCTGGCGCCGTTGAGCCCGTCGACGCCGTTGACCCCATCGCGCTCGGCCTCGACGAAGGTCAGGGCGCCGGTCGCGGGGTCGCGGGCGAACGCCGCCAGCGCGTCGTCCATCGAGCCGACGGCGTAGACGTGGCCACCGTCCGGGCTGACCGCGACGCCGCTGGCGCCGTTGAGGCCGTCGACGCCGCCCACGCCGTCGTCCACGACCTGGACGAAGGTGAGGGCGCCTGTCCCCGAGTCGCGGGCGAACACCGCCACCGCGTCGTCGGTGGTGCCGGCTGCGTAGACGTGGCCGCCGTCCGGGCTGACGGTTACGGCCACCGCGCCGGCCAGGCCGTCGACGCCGCCGAGGCCGTCGCGCTCGACCTCGACGAAGGTCAGGGCGCCGGTCGCTCCGTCCCGGGCGAACGCGGCCACCGCCTGGTCGAGGTAGGCCGCGGTGTAGACGTGGGCCGAGTCCGGGCTCACGGCCACGCCCCGCACCTCGTCGAGCCCGTTGAGGCCGACCGAGTCGAGCTCCGCCTCGACGAAGGCGAGGGTGCCCGTGGCCGGGTTGCGCGCCAGCGCCACCAGGGCGTCCTCGTAGCGGCTGACGAGGTAGACCGAGCCGCCGTCCGGGCTGACCGCCGCCCCGTGCGCGCCGGCGAAGCCGACCACGGCGCCTTGGCCGTCGAAGACCTGGCCGACGAAGGCGAGGGCGCCGGTGCCGGCGTCGCGGGCAAACGTCGCCACCGCGTCGTCGCCCGAGCCGGCGACGTAGACGTGCACGCCGTCCGGGCTGGTGGTGACGCTGTCGGCGCCGGCGAGCCCGTCGACGCCGCCGACCCCGTCGACCTGGGCCTCGACGAAGGTCAGGGCGCCGGTGCCTGAGTCGCGGGCGAAGACCGCTACGCCGCCGTCCCAGTGGCCGGTGGCGTAGACGTTCGCCCCGTCCGCGCTGACCGCCACGACGCCCGCGCCGGTCAGGCCCTGGACGTTGGTCTCGGCCTCGACGAAGGCGAGGGCGCCGGTCCCCGAGGCGCGGGCGAAGACGACCACCGAGTGCTCGTACATCCCGGTGGCGTAGACGTGGCTCCCGTCCGGGCTCAGGGTCACCCCGTAGGCCGTGGTCAGCCCGTCGACGCCGCCGACGCCGTCCCGCACCACCTCGACGAAGGTCAGGGCTCCGGTGGCCGGGCCGCGGGCGAAGACCGCGATCGCGTTGTCCGTGTACCCCGTGGCGTAGACGTGGTTCCCGTCCGGGCTCACCGCGACCCCGTAGGGCGAGGCGATGCCGTCGACGCCGCCGACCCCGTCGCGCTGCACGCCGACGAACGACAGGGCGCCGGACGCGGGGTCGCGGGCGAAGGCCGCCACCGCGCTGTCGTCGCCGGTGACGTAGAGGCTGCTGCCGTCGGGGCTGAAGGCCAGGCAGGTGGGCTGGGCGATTCCGTCCACGCCGCCGACCCCGTCGACGACGGTCGCGACGAAGGTCAGTGCGCCGCTGGCGGCGTTGCGGGCGAAGAGCGCCACGGCGTTGTCGCCGTAGCCGGCCACGTAGACGTGGGCGCCGTCCGGGCTGACCACCACCCAGTCCGCGTACGCCAGCCCGTCGACGCCGCCGACCCCGTCGAAGTGCGCCTCGACGAGGGTCAGCTCGCCGGTGGCGGGGTCGCGGGCGAAGACTGCGACAGCGTCGTCATTGCGCGCCGCGGCGTAGAGGTGGGCGCCGTCCGGGCTCGCGGCCACCGAGCACGCCCCGGCCAGGCCGTCGAGGCCGGCCGCGCCGTTGCGCACCGCCTCGAGGAAGGTGACGCCCTCGGCGCCGACGCCGGCCGCCGCGACCAGGGCCGCAACCGCCGTGAGAGCAAGGGGGAGCGAGCGATGCTGACGCATGACCGCCTCCGCGGCCGGGGCGCGCCGACCGTTGTCGCCGGGAGGTGCTCCGGCCCGATCCTGCCCCCAGCATAGCAGCGTCCTGACCGGCCGAAAGGTTTCGCCCGTCACGATGGTCTCAAGATCCGCCGGACCAGGGTCCCAGGTGCGCCAATGCGGACCTCCACGTCGGAGAACGCCTCGCCCGGCCCCCCATGAGCGCGGCCCCGCGCGCGCCGCCGCAGCTCGGCCGGCAGGACGATCCGGCCCTGGCTCGAGACGGTCGTCTCCACGTCAGGTCAGACAACGTCTGACCCGCCACGCGTCAGGCTCAGGGCTCCACCCCGCCGTCCCAGGCGGCGGCGTCGCCGGACTCGAAGCCGTCGAGGAACACCGGCCGGGGGAGGGGGAGGCGCCAGCTCGGCAGCACGGCGAGGCCGCCGCCGTGGGGCGGGGCGAGGCCGAGCGGGCCGACCAGCGACGCGGCGGCGGTGGCCGGGTCGAGGCGGTAGAGGGCGTCGCCCTGGCCGGCGGCGAGGGCGTAGAGCAGGCCGCGGGTGGGGTCCCAGGCCAGGCCGGCGTCGTCCCAGACGAGGCCGGTGTCGCCGACCGTGCTCCAGCTCCCGCCAGCGACGTCGTAGGCCCACAGCGAGCCTGAGTCGCCGAGGCCGTAGAGGCGGCCCGCGACCGGGTCGCAGGCCAGCCCCTCGAGGTCGACCCCGGGCGGGCTCAAGGGGCCGACGAGCAGGCCGGAGCGGCTCGACAGGGCGAGGAGGGTGCCGTCGGCGGTGCCGTAGAGGGTGTCGCTCGAGGCGCACCAGGCGAGGCCCTCGGCGGCCGCGGAGCCGGGCAGGGCGCGGGCGTAGCGGTCGTCGGCCCAGACCGCGGCGACCAGGTCCGGGGTGGTGCCGCGCAGCACCCCGGGCTCGGCCGTCGGGGCCAGGCCGACGGTGCCGGCGGTGACGGCGGAGGCGCCGGCCGGGCTGGCGGCGCCCGAGAACGGGTCGACCCGGAAGAGGCCGGCGGGGTTCGAGTCCTGGCTGAGGAGGAGTTGCTGCGGGGCGAGGGCGGCGAGGCCGGACAGGGCGAGGCCGGTCGAGCCGGAGTCGAGCAGCGCGCCGTCGGCCGGGCGGACGGCGAACCACTGGCCGTCGCTGCAGGCCACCACCAGCTCGCCGGCCATGCTGGCGAGGCCGGAGGGGGTGCAGGCCGCGGCCGGGCTGGCGACGGTCGAGCGCACCGCGCCGGTCGACGGGTCGACGGCGACGACGGTGGTCGGGCAGAGCAGGTGGAGCGACAGCCCGTCGAAGGCGAGGTCGGTGGCGGCGCAGGGGGCGGGGATGCTGCGCACGAAGGCGCCGCCCGCGGCGGCGTGGAAGTCGACCGAGGAGGGGCGGAGGAGGGCGAGCTGGCCGCCCACCACCTCGAGGTCGGCCAGGTCGGCCGGCGCTCCGTCCCAGCGCCACTGCTCGAGGCCGCCGAGCGAGGCCACCACCTCGCCGCTGGCGGCGTGGGCGGTGTAGAGCAGGCGGCCGTCGCTGGCCAGGCCGTCGGGCAGGTCGGCCGGGGCGGGGGAGGAGCCGTCGCGGCGGAGGTCGCCGGACAGCAGGTGGACGCGGCTGTCGGCGCGGCTGGCGGCGGCGAGGGAGCGGCGGCGGGCGTCGTCGACCGCGAAAGCCGCCAGGGCGTCGTCGAGCACGCTCGCCACGTAGACGTCCCTGCCGCCGGGGCTCGTGGCCACCTGGTTGGCGGAGTCGAGCCCGTCGACCCCGGCCGCGCCGTCCCGCTCGACCTCGAGGAAGGTGAGCCGGCCGGTGACGGGCTCGCGGGCGAAGACCGCCAGGGCGTCCTCGCTCGCGCCGGTGGCGAAGACCAGGGCGCCGTCCGGGCTGACCGCCACCGAGCTCGCGCCGTACAGCCCGTCGACGCCGCCGACCCCGTCGCGGGCGACCTGGCGGAAGGAGAGGGCGCCGGTCGAGGGGTTGCGGGCGAAGACCGCGACCGCGCCGTCGTAGGCACCGCTGGCGTAGACCTGGCCGCCGTCGGGGCTGACCGCGACGCCGCTGGCGCCGTTGAGCCCGTCGACGCCGTTGACCCCATCGCGCTCGGCCTCGACGAAGGTCAGGGCGCCGGTCGCGGGGTCGCGGGCGAACGCCGCCAGCGCGTCGTCCATCGAGCCGACGGCGTAGACGTGGCCACCGTCCGGGCTGACCGCGACACCGCTGGCGCCGTCGAGCCCGTCGACCCCGCCCAGGCCGTCTCGCACCCTCGCGACGAAGGTCAAGGCGCCGTTGCCGGCGTCGCGCGCGAACACCGCCACCGCGTCGTCCAGAAAGCCGGCCGCGTAGACGTGGCCACCGTCCGGGCTCACCGCAACAGCAGTCGCGCCGTTGAGCCCGTCGACGCCGCCGATCCCGTCGCGCTCGACCTCGACGAAAGTCAGGGCGCCCGTCGCGGGGTCGCGGGCGAACGCGGCCACCGCCGCGTCGTAGTAGGCCGCGGTGTAGACGTGGGCCGAGTCCGGGCTGACGGCGACGCCCTCCACCCCGACGAGGCCGTTCAGTCCGACGCCGTCGACCTCGGCCTCGACGAAGGCGAGCGTGCCGTTGGCCAGGCTGCGGTCGAGCACCACCAGCGCGCGCATGCCGGCAACCGCGAGATAGACCGAGCCACCGTCCTGGCTCACCGCTGTGCCGTATGCGTAGGCGAAGGTGGGCACGGCGCCCATGCCGTCAAAGACCTTGCCGACGAAGGTCAGGACGCCTGTTCCAGAGTCGCGGGCGAACGTCGCGACCGTGTCGTCGACCGAGCCGGCGACGTAGACCTGGGCCGAGTCCGGGCTCACGGTGACGCCTTCGGCGCCGTAGATCCCGAAGTCCCCGTGGTTGTTGGCGAGGCAGGCTTCGACGAAGCTCAGGGCGCCGGTCAGAAGGTCGCGGGCAAAGACCGCCACGCCGTCAAGGTAGCCGGTGGCGTAGACGCTGGCGCCGTCCGGGCTGACCGCGACGCACTTCGCGCCCAACAGCCCGTCGACGCCGTTGACCCCGTCGCGGAACACCTCGACGAAGGTCAGAGTGCCGCTTGCCGGGTTGCGGTCGAACGCCGCCACCGCGGCGTCCGTGTAGCCGGTGGCGTAGACGCTGGCGCCGTCCGGGCTGACGGTCACGCCGTATGTCATGCCCAGCCCGTCGACGCCGTCGACCCCGTCGCGGACCACCTCGACGAAGGCCAGGGCGCCGGTGGCCGGGTCGCGGGCGAAGACGGCGACAGCGTCGTCGGCGTGGCCGGCGACGTAGACGTGGTTCGCGTCCGGGCTCACCGCGACCCCGTAGGGCGAGGCGATGCCGTCGACGCCGCCCGAGCCGTCGACCACCGCCTCGACGAAGGTGAGGGCGCCGGTGACCGGTTCGCGGGCGAACACCGCCACCGCGTTGTCGTCGCTGCCGGTGGCGTAGAGGTTGACGCCGTCCGGGCTGAAGGCGAGGCAGGTCGGCCGGGCGATGCCATCGACGCCGTCGACCCCGTCGACGACGGCCGCGACGAAGGTGAGGGTGCCGGTGCCAGAGTCGCGAGCGAAGACCGCGACCGCGTCGTCGCTGAGGCCGGCGGCGTACACGTGGTTCCCGTCCGGGCTGACGACTGCCCAGTTCGCCGTCGCCAGGCCATCGACGCCGCCTTCGCCGTCGACCAGGGCCTCGACGAAGGCGAGCTCGCCGGTGGCGGCGTCGCGGGCGAGCACCGCCACCGCGCTGTCGGCCCAGCTCGCGACGTAGAGGTGGGCCGAGTCCGGGCTCGACGCGACCGAGCATGCCCCCGCGAGACCGTCGAGGCCGGCCGTGCCGTCGCGCACCGCCTCGAGGAAGGTCACGCCCTCGGCGCCGGCTGCTGCCGCCGCGAGCAGGGCCGCGAGCGGGAAGGTCGCCCATCGGAGTCGCCGCAGGTCGAGCATGGCCACCCCCGCGGCCGGAGCGTGCCCACGGTGATCCTCGGCGTCGCCCGGCCAGAGCCTGCACCGAGCATAGCAGCCTCGGCGCCGGCAGGACAGCGCGGCCTCCTCGCCGCGAGGCCACTGCGCCGGCAGGGCGTGGACGCGGGCGGTGACGGCGCCCCTCGAGGTGCCGAGCAGCAGCGCCGGGTGGCGGGGGAGGCGAGGCCGAAG
>CAYTJW010000082.1:0-12439 GCA_964438135.1 uncultured Thermoanaerobaculia bacterium | reverse complement strand
CGGTCGACCGCGCGGAGCGGGTGCCGGGCGAGGCCACGCCCGTCCCGGCGCCGACGACGCCGGCGGTCGCACCCGGTCGGCCGACTGCGCCGGCCGCGCTGCGCGAGGCCGTGGCCGACTTCCTCCGTGGCGACTACCGGGCGACGGTGAGCGCGCTCGACCGGGCCGACCTCGACGAGCCCCGCGCCGCCGCCGTGTCCCTGCTCTTCCGGGCCGCCGGCAGGTACCTGCTGTACCTCGAGGGCGGCCGGCGCGAGCAGGGCCTCGCCACCCGGGCCGCGGCCGACATCCGGGCGATGCGGGCCCAGGACCCGGCCGTGCAGCCCCTGCCGGAGGTCTTCTCGCCCGAGTTCGTCTCCTTCTGCCAGGGCGTCCGCTAGAACCCGGGCCCCGGGGCTCGTCAGGCCTGCCGACGCCGCCGCGGGCGACCCACGCCCCGGACCCGTCCCCGCACCCCGTCCCCGCTCTGCGGGGGGCGCCGGCTGGCCGCTCCTCGACCGGTTGCCCGGATCCGGCTACAATCGCCCCGCGGGGCTGCCGGCCGGACCGGGCTCGGCGCCGACCCAGGGGGGTTGATGAGCGACCGAAGGGAGACGCGGCAGGGGATCTGGAACCTCCCGAACTCACTGACCCTGGCCCGGATCTTCATGGTGCCGCTGCTGGTCGCCGTGCTGCTGACCGAGTTCCCCGACAAGGAGTTCTGGGGTCTCGGCATCTTCCTGCTGGCAGCCGCCACCGACATGGTCGACGGCATCGTCGCCCGGCGCACCCAGCGGACCACGGTCACCGGCGCCCTGCTCGACCCCCTCGCCGACAAGCTCCTCATCTCCGCCGCGTTCATCTCCTTGGTCGAGCTCAGTCTCGCCCCGTCGTGGATCGTCACCTGCATCGTCGGCCGCGAGCTGGCGGTGACCGCGCTGCGCATGGTGGCGCTGGAGCGGCGGATCGCCATTGCCGCCAACGCCTGGGGCAAGGCCAAGACCACCAGCCAGGTCGTCGCCGTCTCCATCCTCATCCTCGGCAACCAGCTGGGGCGGTGGATCGTCCTCGGGCAGCTGGCGCTGTGGGTGGCGCTGGCGCTCACCCTGGTGTCGATGGTGGTCTACTTCATGCGCAACTGGAAGGTCGTCACGGCCGCGGAGTGATGCTGTCGGCCCCGGTTGTCAGCCGCCAGCTCCCCTGCCCCGCCGGCCGCGTCGACGCCTCCCCGTGCGGGCTGCGCCTCAGCCTCGGCCGAGGATCACCCCGCGCTCGGAGGCGGCGATGAAGCGCAGCACGAGCTCGACGTCCTCCTGGCCGGCGAGCTCGTCGCGGATCCGGGCCACCGCCTGGCTGGCGTTGAGCTTGGGGTCGTGGAGGTGGCGCCAGAGCCGGCGCAGCGCCTGTCGCCGCTCGACCGCGAAACCGTGGCGCTCGAGGCCGACCGTGTTGGGCCCGAAGCAGCGGGCGGGGCGGCTGCCGACGGTCTGCATGTAGGGCAGGCAGTCCTTGGTCGCGACCGTGTAGCCGCCGAGGAAGGCGTAGTCGCCCACCCGGCAGAACTGGTGCACCGCCGAGAAGGCGCCGATGGTGGCGTGGTCACCGACCGTGACGTGGCCCGCCAGGGTGGCGCCGTTGGCGAAGATCCCGTCCGAGCCGACCTGGCAGTCGTGGGCGACGTGGGCGCAGGTCATGAACAGGTTGCGGCTGCCGATCCGGGTCACCCAGCCGCCCCCCTCCGTGCCCCGGTTGACGGTGACGAACTCGCGCACCACGTTGTCGTCGCCCATCTCGAGCCGCGACGGCTCGCCGCGGTACTTGAGGTCCTGCGGCGCCGCCCCCACCGAGCAGTGGCTCTCGAAGCGGTTGCGGGCGCCGATCGAGGTCGCGCCGGTGAGCCGGCTCCACGGGCCGACGACGCAGCCGTCGCCGAGCCGCACGCCGGCCTCGACCACGCAGAAGGGGCCGATCTCGACCCCGTCGCCGAGCTCCGCCGCGGGGTCGACCAGGGCGGTGGGGTGGATGGCGGCGCTCACGTCCGGTCCACCATGGCCGACAGCAGCTCGGCCTCGCACGCCACCGCCCCGTCCACCAGCGCCCGGCCACGGAGCTTGGCGAAGTTGCGCTTGGCCGACACCAGCTCGACCTCGAACACCACCTGGTCGCCCGGCACCACCGGCCGGCGGAAGCGGCAGGCGTCGATGCCGCTGAAGTAGATCAGCTTGTTGCCGCGGTCTGAGACCTGGCGGAAGAGCATGTACCCCCCCGCCTGGGCCATCGCCTCCACCAGCAGCACGCCGGGCATGACCGGCATGCCCGGGAAGTGACCCTGGAAGTACGGCTCGTTGAAGGTCACGTTCTTGATCGCGCGGACCCGCGTGCCGTCGACCTCGAGCACGCGGTCGACGAGCAGGAACGGGTAGCGGTGGGGAAGGACCGACAGGATGTCGGTGATGTCCATGGTCTTCCTACTCCTCGCCGGCGCTGGCCGGGGTCCGTCCGACCGCCTGCTCCAGGGCCTCCAACCGGCGCCGCAGCTGATCCAGCCGGCGCAGGTTGGCGACGTCCCGCATCCACTCGCGGTGGGGTCGGGCCGGGATGCCGCCGACCCTGGCCCGGTCCGGGACGCTCTTGTACACCGCCGCCTTGGCATCCACCAGCGCCCCGTCGCCCAGCGTCAGGTGACCGGCAGCCCCCGCCTGCCCGCCCATCATCACGTACCGCCCGAGCCGGGTGGAGCCGGCGATGCCGACCTGGGAGACCAGGATCGAGCCCTCGCCGACCTCGACGTTGTGGGCGATCTGGACCAGGTTGTCGAGCTTGGCGCCGCGGCCGACCCGGGTGACGCCCAGCGTCGCCCGGTCGACGCAGGTGTTGGCCCCCAGCTCGACGTCGTCCTCGACCACGACGGTGCCGACCTGCGGCACCTTGTGGTGGACGCCGTCGACCGTGGCGAAGCCGAAGCCGTCGGCGCCGATCACCACCCCGGCCTGGATGACGCACCGGCACCCGACGCGACAGCCGTCCTCGACCACCACCCGGGGGTGCAGCAGGGTGTCGTCGCCGATCTCGACGCCGCGGCCGATGACGCAGCCGGCGCCGACCTGGGCCCGGTCGCCGATGCGGCTGCCGCGGCCGATCGCGACCAGCGGCCCCACCGACACCCCCTCGCCGAGCGCCACGCCCGCGGCGACCACGGCCGACGGGTGCACGCCGGGGGCCGGGGGCTCGGCCGGGTGCATCAGCGCCAGGGCGCGGGCGAGTGCCAGGTACGGGTGCGGGGTCAGAACCAGGTCGCGGCCGGGGAGGAGCTCCGGGTCGTCGACGATCACCGCCCCGGCCCGCGACGCCCGCGCCTGCGCCGCGTAGCGCGGGTTGTGCAGGAACGAGAGGTGCTCGGGCCCGGCCTCGGCCAGAGGCCGGACCCCCTCCACCACCCGGCTGCCGTCGCCCCTCGGCTCGGCGCCCAGAAGATGACAGAGCTCGGCCAGTGTGATGCGCATCGCCGGTCGCTACGGCGTCGTGTTGATCCTCTGGATCACCTGGTCGGTGATGAATGCGGCCTCGTCCGCGTACAGCAGGCCGGCCTGCTCGCTGTTGAAGACCAGGGTGTAGCCGAGCTCCTTGCCGACCTGGGTGATGATCGGCATGACCCTGGCGTTGAACGCCTCCATCTCCGCCCCCTCGGCCCGCCGCAGCTCGCGCCGCGCGTCCTCGGCGAACCGCTGCAGGGCGACCTCCTTGTCCTGGATCTCCTTCTCCAGCTGGGCCCGGCTGTCCTCGGAGAGGGCCAGGAACTGCTTGTCGTAGCGCTCCTTGAGAGCTTGCAGCTCCTTGTTCAGGTTCGCGGCCTGCTCCTGCTTCTCCCGCTGCAGGGCCTGCAGCTTGGCGGAGATGCCCTTGCCGGCGTCGGTCTCGGCCAGCAGCCGCCCGACGTTGATGACGCCGATCTTGACCTCGGCCGCGGCCGGCACGGCCGCCGCGACGAGAAGGCCCACCAGGATCACACACCAGATACCACGCCTCATGCTGTCCTCCCGCAGTCTCTCTTCACGCTGCTCGCTGCTTGCCACTCGCTGCTCGCTGCTCGCCATCCGCTGCTCGCTGCTCGCCATCCGCCGCTCGCTGCTCGCTCAGAACGTCGTCCCGATCGAGAACTGGAAGTCGCTCGTGTCCTCGTCGGGGAACGGGTCCAGATTGTACCCGTAGATGAACCGGATCGGGGCCTGGAAGATGGGCAGGAAGATCCGCAGCTCGACGCCGGCGGTCTTGCGGAACAGGCCCAGGTCCCAGCCCTGGTCCTCGTGGTAGGTGTTGCCGAGGTCGGAGAACAGCACCACCTTGACCGGGCCGCCCACCTTGAGCTGCAGCTCGACGTTGCCCTGCCAGTAGCGGTCGCCGCCCAGCCGGGAGCCGCCGGTGGTGTAGAAGTAGTCGCCGTCCTCGGTGCGCGGCAGCACCGAGTAGTAGGGCAGGCCGCGCAGCGACCGGTCGCCGCCCAGGCGGTAGAGCTCGTACACCGGCAACAGGGAGCCGTCGTAGGGGAAGAACTGGCCGAGCTCGAGGTTCGTCGCCAGGACCCACCGCTTGGACAGGGGTCGGAAGAGGGTGAAGCTCCCCTCCGGCCGGACGTAGTCGAAGTCGCCGCCGAGCGGGCCGCCGGCGAGCCGGATGCGGAAGGTCGAGCGGACGCCGAGGTTGGCGTCGAACGGGTCGTCGCGGCTGTCGAAGCCGATCGCCGGGGTGAAGGACGTGGTTTGCCCCTCGAAGACCTCGTAGGCGATGTCCCGCACCTCCTCGCCGGGCGCCGGCGGCGGGTCGTTGGGCCGCTCGTGGCCGCCGGTCGGGTCGCCCGGGAAGCCGGTCCGGGTGACGGCGTACTTCGAGTAGACGTCCTCGTAGGCCAGTAGCGACGAGAACGACGTGAACAGGCCCAGGCCGAGGCCGAAGGAGGCGGTGGCGCCGGTGGTCTCGCGGTCGAAGTCGGTGATGTCGGTGTTGTTCTTGAAGATCGAGCCGCCGAGCAGGATCCGCCGGTCGAGGAAGTAGGGCTCGGAGAACGACAGGCTGTAGTAGTCGGCCCGGCCGCCGGTCTGCAGCGACAGGCCGAGGGTCTCCCCCCGGCCGAGGAAGTTGCGGGTGTTGAACATGGCCTGGGCGAAGAAGCCGTCCAGCTCGGAGTAGCCGGCGCCGAACTGGATGTCGTTGCGCCCGACCTCCTTGCCCTTGACGACCACGTCGACCCGCTTGGTCTGGTCGTCGAAGTCGAACTCCAGTGGCTCCTCGTCGAGCTTGAAGTAGCCGAGGGCGTTGACCTTGAACACCGACGAGCGGAACACGCCCATGTTCATCCAGTCGCCCTCGGCGAGGCGGAACTCCCGCCGCAGGACCTTGTCGTTGGTGCGCGTGTTGCCGCTGAACTCGAGCCGCCCGAGCCGGAAGCGGTCGCCTTCGAAGACGTCCACCACCACGTCGACCACGTGCTCCCCGCCCTCCCGGTCGGTCAGCACCTGGTTGGTGTAGGCGTAGATGTAGCCGCGGTTGTGGTAGAGGTCGCGGATCCCCTCCATGGCGGTCTCGATCGCCTTGTAGCTGTACGTCTGGCCAGGCTCCACCTCGAAGGTGCGCCGCAGCAGACCGGGGTCGAAGATGGTCACGCCCCGGATCTCCAGGCTGCCGAGGGTGTACGGCTCGCCCTCCTCGACCGGGACCGTGATGGTCATGCGGAACTTCTTCTTCTTCAGGGTCTCCGCCTCGGGATGGCGGGCGTCGACGGCGATCTCCGGCTGGCCGACCTTGACGTCCTTGTAGCCGTGGTTGAGGTAGAACTTGCGCAGGTTCTCGCGGTCCTCGGCCCAGCGCTCGTCGGAGAAGAGGATGGAGTCGCCGAAGAAGCGCCAGAGGCTGGTCTGCTTGGTCTTCTTCAGGGCCATCCGCAGCCGCGAGTCGGAGAACACGTCGTTGCCGACGAAGTCGATCTCGTCGATCTTGACCTTGCCCCCCTCGTCGACCTCGAACACCACCCGCCGCTCCTTGCGGTTGACCTCCTCGACCCGGTAGTCGACCCGCGCCGACCGGTAGCCCTCGGCGTCGTAGATCGCCTTGAGGGCGGTCTCGAGGCGGCTCAACGTCGACATCTTGAGCGGGACGTTGCGCGGCAGCTCGACGCCCTGCTCGTCGAGCTTGTCCTTGAGGGTGGTCGAGCTGAGCTTCTTGTTGCCCTCGAACACGACCGAGGAGACGAAGGGTCGCTCGGTGACCACGATGTGCAGGACGACCTCGCCCTCGGCGACGTCCTCGACCTCGATCGTCAGGCTCTCGAACAGCGCCGAGTCCCACAGGCGGCGGAAACCCTCGGAGACCTTCGCCCGGTCGAGCGGGTCGCCCGGCTCGAGGCCCAGGTAGTAGGAGACCGTGTCGAGGGTCAGCGTCACTCCCCCCTCGACGACGATGTCCTCGATCACCGGCTCCTCGGGCTGGCCGGACGCCACCCCGGCGAGAGCCGGCAGGAGGAGCAGCCACGCCAGCAACCGGCCGGCCGCCCTCACGCTCGCTCCAGCGCGCAGGCGACCTCGTCGTGCGCTCTCACCACCGGTCTCCCCTCCTCAATCCGCACTGCCAGGCGGGGGTGCTCGTGCCGGTCCCCGATCAGGTGCTCGGCCACCGCGTCCTCGACCCAACGCTGGACGAGGCGCCGCATCGGCCGCGCCCCGGCGGCGGGGTCACGGCGACACTGCTCCGCCAGCCAGCGGCCCACGGCGGGCTCGGCCACGAGCTCGACCCTGCGACGACGGAGCGTCGCCGCCGTGTCCTCGAGCATCATCCGCGCCACCTCCAGCATGCTCTCGTCCGACAGGGCGCCGAACACGATCACGTCGTCGACCCGGTTGAGGAACTCGGGGGGGAAGTGCCGCCGCAGCTCCCGGTCGACGATCTCCCGCACCTCGGTCCCCTCGCGCGGCCCGGCGGCGCTGGCGGTGAACCCGAGCTGCCCGTCGCCGACGATGCTCCGGCTGCCGAGGTTCGACGTCATGATGATGATGGTGTTGGTGAAGTCGACCACGTTGCCGAAGCTGTCCGTCAGGCGACCGTCGTCGAGCACCTGCAGGAGCAGGTTGTAGACGTCGGCGTGCGCCTTCTCGATCTCGTCGAGCAGCACCACCGAGTACGGGTTGCGGCGGACCTGCTCCGACAGCTGCCCGCCCTCCTCGAAGCCGACGTAGCCCGGGGGCGAGCCGATCAGCCTCGACACGGTGTGCTTCTCCATGTACTCGGACATGTCGAAGCGGACCATCCGGCGGGCGTCCCGAAACAGGAAGGAGGCCAGCTGGCGAGCGACCTCGGTCTTGCCGACCCCGGACGGCCCGAGGAAGACGAAGGAGCCGATCGGGCGGCCCGGGTTGGTCACGCCCAGACGGCTGCGGCGGATGGCCCGGGCGACGGCGCGGATGGCGTCGTCCTGGCCCACCACCCGCTGACCGAGGATCTCCTCCATCCGCCGCAAGCGGTCGGCCTCGTCCTCCTCGAGGGATGTCACCGGGATGCCGGTCCAGGAGGACACCACCTCCTCGACGTCGCGTCGCCCCACCAGGGTCGAGCCCGGCCCCTCGGCGACCGGCGCGCTCTCGGCGCTGGCCAGCTCCTCGCGCAGCCGGAGCTCCTCCTCGCGCAGCTCCACCGCCCGCTCGAAGGCCCGGCGCGAAATCGCGTCCGTCATCTGCGCCACGACCCTCCGGATCTCGCCCTCCAGCCGCCGCGGCGCCGAGGTCGAGGCGGCCCGCCGGAGCTTGACGCGCGCGCCCGCCTCGTCGAGGACGTCGACGGCCTTGTCCGGGAACGAGCGGTCGGTGATGTAGCGGCCCGCCAGGCCGACCGCGGCGGCCAGCGCGTCGTCCGCGTAGCGGACGCCGTGGAAGCCCTCGTAGCGCGGGCGGACGCCGCGCAGGATCGCGATCGTCTCCTCCTCGCCCGGCTGGTTCACGTGCACCACCTGGAAGCGCCGGGAGAGGGCGCGGTCCCTCTCCATGAACCGGCGGTACTCGCGCACCGTGGTGGCGCCGATGCAGGTCAGCTCGCCGCGCGACAGGGCGGGCTTGAGGATGTGGGAGGCGTCCAGCGACCCCTCCGCCGAGCCGGTCCCGATCAGGGTGTGGACCTCGTCGACGAAGACGATGATCTCGGGGTGCTCCCTCAGCTCCTTGAGCAGGCCCTTGAGGCGCTCCTCGAACTGGCCGCGGTACTTGGCGCCGGCCACGACCAGCGACAGGTCGAGAGCGAGGATGCGTCGCCCCGCCAGCGGCAGGGGCACGTTGCCCTCGACGATGCGGCTCGCCAGGCCCTCGACGATGGCGGTCTTGCCGACCCCCGCGTCACCCAGGAGGAGCGGGTTGTTCTTGGTCCGCCGGCACAGCACCTGGACGACCCGCTCCACCTCCCCGTCGCGACCGATCAGGGGGTCGAAGCGACCGTCGGCCGCCAGCCGGGTCAGGTCGCGGGCGTACTCCAGCACCGCCGACGCGGCCGGGGCCCGCTCCCCCGCCACCGGCTCCCGGCCCCGCTGGGCCACCTCCCGCCGCAGCTCGCCGAGGTCGAAGCCGTGGCTGGACAGGCACTGCGCCACGGCCGAGTGCTCGAGCCGCAGCAGGCCGAGGAGCAGGTGCTCGGTGCCGACCGCGGCGTGGCCGAGGCTGTCCGCCTCCTGCACGGCGAAGGCGAGCGCCCGTTTCGTGTCCTCGGCCAGGGGCAGGTCCGGCGACGTGGTGGCGCGGGCCAGGGCCGGCAGCTCGCCGAGCAGCTCGGCCCGCAGCTGGGGCAGGCTGACGTCGAGGCTGGCGAAGACCTCGCTCATCGCCTCGTCGGCCTCGCGCAGCATCCCCAGCAGGAGGTGCTCGGCAGCGATCACCCGGCTCGAGGCACGGCTGGCCTCGTAGCGGGCGAAGAAGAGGCTCCGCCGGGCGTGCTCGCTAAATCTCTCGAACATCTAGCTGACGGCCCGCCGGCGACAACCGGAGAACCCGGTCGCAGCGGCGGGCCAGCTCCTCGTTGTGGGTCACTATAATTGAAGTCAGACCCTCCAGCAAATGCAGCCGTCTCAGCAGCTCGAAGACCTGCTCGGCGTTGTCGCGGTCGAGGTTGCCGGTCGGCTCGTCGGCCAGCAACAGCGGCGGGCGCATGGCCAGCGACCGCGCCACCGCGACCCGCTGCTGCTCGCCGCCCGAGAGCTGGTCCGGGTAGTGGCCCGCGCGCTCTGCCAGCCCGACCCCGACCAGCAGGTCCAGGGCCCGCGCCCGGGCCGCGCGCGCCCCCTGCCCGGCGATGCGGAGCGGCAGCGCCACGTTGTCGCGGGCGTCCAGCTCGTCGAGCAGGAAGTGGTGTTGGAAGACGAAGCCCACCACCCGGTTGCGCATCCGCGCCCGCCCGCCGGTGGGCAGCGCCCCCAGCCCGACGCCGTCGACCTCGACCAGGCCCTCCTCGGGGCGGTCGAGCAGGCCGATCAGGTGGAGGAGGGTGCTCTTGCCGACCCCGGACGGCCCGACCACCGCCAGCATCTCGCCGCGCCGCACCTCCAGGTCGAGCCCGCGCAGCACCTCCACCCGGGTGGGGCCCGATCCGTAGCCCTTGGTCACCCCTCGCAGGCGGACCATGGGCTCGTCACTCACAGCGCAGGCCCTCGACCGGGTCGCGGCGGGCCACCAGCCGCGCCGGCAGGAAGGAGGCGAGACCCGCCAGCAGCAGCGCCGCGCCCAGCACCACCGCCACCGCCACCGGCCGCACCGCGAACGGCACCGCCGACACCGCGAACACGCCCCGCGGCAGCGGCAGGGCCCGGGTGCGGTCGAGCGCCACCGCCACCCCGCTGCCGAGCACCGCGCCGACCACCGCGCCGCCGGCCCCGACCAGCAGGCCCACCAGCAGGAACAGCCGCCTCAGGCCCGCCGGGTCGAGACCGAGGCTGGCCAGCAGGGCCAGGTCGCGGCGCTTGCTGGCGGCGATCATGGACACGCTGCAGAGCAGGTTGAGGGCGGCGACCAGCAGCATCAGGCCGACGGCGAGGAAGATCACCGCCCGCTCCATGGCCAGCGCCAGCAGCAGCGGCCGGTGCAGGTCCTCCAGGTCCTCGACCGCGAGCCGGTCGCGGTCGGGGCGGCCGACCAGCGTCTGCCGCACCCTCGCCCCCAGCCGCCAGGGGTCGCGCGGGTCGGACAGCTCGATCGCCTCGACGACCGGCTCGCCCCACAGCAGGCGCTGGGCCGTCGCCAGCGGCACGACCACGGCGCCGGTCTCCGCCCCGGGTTCCGGCGCGACGACCCGCTCCACCCCCACCCTCGCCCGCACCGGCAGCGGGCCCATGGGGGTGAGCCGCTGCCGGGGCGAGACCACGTCGACGCCGTCCCCGGCGCCGACGCCGAGACGGGCGGCGAGGACCTGGTCGACGACGGCGGCGCGAGCGTCAGAGCGGCCGACCAGCGATGCCGGAACGGCAGCGCCGGGCGCCGCGACCAGACAGCTGCCGCGGACGACGAGGACCGGCTCGACCACGGCCAGTCGCCCTTGCAAGAGCGACGCCAATTCGCCGGAGCCCGGCAGCCGCCGTCCGGTCGCCGGCACCACCCGGGCGTGGGGGCCTCGTCGCTCGAGCTCGCCACGGATGGTCGCCTGGAAGCCCTCGAGCAGCGCCAGGGTCACGACCAGGGCGAACACCCCGAGCGCCAGGCCGACGAACGAGATCCCGGTGACGGTGGCGATGTGGGTGCGACGGCGCACTCCCCCCAGGTAGCGACGGGCGAGGTGGAGCTCGGCGCGCACGGTGCGGCAGGGTCCCTCGGGCGCTCAGGCGTCCCGCGGCCGAAGCTGTGGGAACAGGATCGCGTCGCGGATCGAGGTCTGACCCGACAGCAGCATCACCAGGCGGTCGACGCCGATCCCCTCCCCCCCGGTCGGTGGCATGCCGTGCTCGAGGGCGAGCAGGAAGTCCTCGTCCACCACCCCGCCGCCAGCCTCCGCCTGGGCCTCCAGGCGACGGCGCTGCTCGAGCGGGTCGTTGAGCTCGGTGTAGGCGTTGGCGACCTCCAGCCCGCCGATGAACAGCTCGAAGCGCTGCACGGTCGTGGGGTCGTCGGGGTGGGCCTTGGCGAGCGGCGAGATGTCGCGCGGGAAGTCGGTGATGAAGGTCGGGTTGACCATCCGCGGCTCGGCCGTCACCTCGTACAGCTCGGCCAGGAGCTTGCCGTCGGAGCGCTGCTCGATCCGCTCGACCCCCAGCCGCCGGGCGGCGACCTCCATGCGGGCGCGGTCCGCGAGGTCCTCCGGGGCGAGGTCGGAGTGGGCCAGGATCGCCTGGCGCAGGGTCAGGCGCCGCCAGGGCGGGTTGAGGTCGATCTCGTGCTCGCCCCAGCGCACCACCAGCGACCCGACCGTCTCCCGCGCCACCTGGGCGATCATCTCCTCGGTCAGCTCCATGAGCAGCTCGTAGTCGGCGTACGCCCAGTAGAGCTCGAGCATGGTGAACTCGGGGTTGTGGCGGGTCGAGATCCCCTCGTTGCGGAAGTTGCGGTTGACCTCGTAGACCCGCTCGAACCCGCCGACGATGAGCCGCTTCAGGTACAGCTCGGGCGCGACCCGCAGGTACAGGTCCAGGTCGAGGGTGTTGTGGTGGGTGACGAACGGCCGCGCCGTGGCGCCGCCCGGGATCGGCTGCATCATCGGCGTCTCGACCTCGAGGAAGCCGCGGTCGTCGAGGAAGCGGCGCAGGGCCGAGACGACCCGGCTGCGGCGCTCGAACACCTCGCGCGAGGCGGGGTTGGCGAGCAGGTCCAGGTAGCGCTGGCGCGCCCGCGCCTCGACGTCGCGCAGGCCCTTGTGCTTCTCGGGCAGGGGCCGCAGGGCCTTGGCCAGCACCGTCAGCGACTCGACGGCCACGGACAGCTCGCCGGCGCGGGTGCGGAAGGCCGGCCCCTCGACCCCGACCACGTCGCCGAGGTCGAGCAGCTCGAACAGCTCCCACAGACGCTCGCCGAGCTGCTGGCGCTTGAGGTAGAGCTGGATCTGGCTCGAGCCGTCGGAGAGGTCGGCGAAGGCGGCCTTGCCGTGCAGACGGACCGCCCGCAGCCGGCCGGCGAGCCGCTGCTGGGGCCGGGCGGACTCCAGCTCGGCCGCGCTCAGCGGCTCGAGGTCGCGGCGGGCTTCGGTCACCGACTTCGAGACCCGGAACCGGGGCGGAAACGGGTCCCAACCGGCGGCCACCAGCCGCTCGAGCTTCGCTCGTCGGTTGGCGATGAGCGTCTCGATCGGCTGCTGGGTGTCGGGGTCGCTCACGGCCACCTCCCGGGGCGCGCGATTCTAGCACGCGCCCCCGAGTCCGCCGCCGCCGACCACCTCTCGGGCTCCGCCCCGCACCCAGGCCGGTCCCCGCACCCGACGGGGCGTGCGGTCACTCCCCCGCCGCCCGCCGTCTCCCCCG
>CAYTJW010000081.1:0-12472 GCA_964438135.1 uncultured Thermoanaerobaculia bacterium | reverse complement strand
CGGCGCCGGCAGGATCTCCTGGCGGCGGGGGCTCGCGGGTGCCGGCTGCGGTGCGTGGTCGGTGTCCGCCAGCGGACCCATGGCCGTGTGCGGCGGCAGCGGCGGCGGCTCGGGCGTCGGCACCGGGCTGGCGAGCAGGTGGTCCGCCGCCCCCAGCAGCTCCCCCTCCTCGTTGGCGTCGGACGACGGCAACGGCTGGAGCGGGAACGGGGACGACGCCACCGGCGGCGTGGCCGGCCGGAGCCGGGTCTCCTGCTCGGGGCTCATGGCGCCGCGCCGGGCGAGGTGGAAGGCGACGACCAGTCCGATGACGAGGGTTGCGGCCAGGGCCAGCCAGCGCTGGGCCGGCCGCAGGAGGGGGGAAACGGGGCGGCCGCGCCGGAGGGGCTCGAGGGCGACGTCGAGGCGCTCGGGAGGCGCCTCCGAGCGGGCCAGGTCGCGGACCGCCTGGCGCACCCGCTCGAGGGAGTCGAGCTCGGCCCGGGCAGCCGGGTCCCGTTCGAGCAGCTCCTCCACCCGCCGGGCCTCCGCCAGGTCGAGGTCGCCGTCTGCGAAACGGCTCAGCAGCTCGAGCCGCTCCTCGTCCATCACCCCTCCGCCGCCTGCCTCAACATCGCCCGCGCCCGCGCCAGGCGCGACCGCACGGTGCCGATCGGCACGTCCAGGACGGCTGCGATCTCCTCGTAGCTGAGGTCCTCGCCGTCGCGCAGCCAGAGGATGACGCGGTGGTGCTCCGGGAGGCGCCCGAGGGCGACTCTGACCCGCTCCAGCAGCAGGGTCGAGTGGGCCCGTCGCTCCGGGTCCGGGTCCGGGTCGGCCGCCCGCTCGAGGGCGAGCTCGGCGGCGTCGTCGTTGGCCGGCCCCCACGGTTGGCGCCCCCGCCGGCGTCGAAGCCAGCGCAGGTAGTTCCAGGCGATCTGGAAGACCCACGTGCTGAGCTTGGCCTCGCCGCGGAAGCCGGCCAGCCCCCGCCAGACCCGGAGGAAGATCTCCTGGCAGGCGTCGAGCGCCTCGTCGTCGCTGGCCGTGAGGCGGCGCGCCAGACGCCAGACCGGGCCCCGGAACCGTGCGTAGACCTCCTCAAACGTCACCCCCACAGTGTGCCACGACCCGCACCCCCCGGTGCGACCACCCAGTGAGACCCCCGCCGGGCGGTCGAGTTCCCGCCCCCAGCCGGGTTCCGCCGCCCGGCCCGGCCGGGAGCCGGGCGAGCGGCTGCGCCAGCTGGCGCGGCGCTAGCCGAGGAGCTCGCGCAGCAGCCCCCGCACCCGCTGCTCGATGGCGCGGGCGGCGGCGACGAACGCCTCCGGCTCCTCGCCGAGCGGGTCGCGAATCGACCACGACTCGGTGCGGGCGGCGAGGTTGCGGGGCAGGATGGCCAGCCCGTCCGGGCCGATCAGGCTGACGATCACGTCCATGTCGCGGAGTGGCACCTCGGCGACGCTCTTGGAGGAGAGGCCGACGCTCGGGTAGCCGAGCGCCTCCAGCGCGGCCAGGGCGTTGGCGTCGACCGCCCCGGCCGGCTGCAGCCCGGCCGACAGGGCCTCGACCCGGTCCTGGCCGAGCTCCCGCGCGATCGCCTCGGCCATCGGCGAGCGGCACATGTTGCCCACGCACAGGAACAGGATCCGCACCGGCTCCACCCCGGCATTCTAGCGGGGCACGCCCCGGCCGGTCGAGGCGCGCTCTCCCGTGCCGTGGAACCTGACTCGAACGTCACGAGCTCGCTCCCTCGAGGACCCGAGCCCAGGGGGGCGCGGGGCCTGCGGACAGGTGACCGCAGCTCCCCCGCTCCAGTAGAATCGGCCGGCGGCCGCAGCGAAGGAGGTCCGCGTCGATGCGTCACCAAGCCGAGCCCTGGCGAGTCAAGGTCGTCGAGCCCATCCAACTGCCCGATCGCGAGACCCGGTTGCGCCGCCTGGAGGAGGCTGGGTACAACGTCTTCGCCATCCCCGCGCAAGACGTGTTCATCGACCTCTTGACCGACTCCGGCACCTCGGCCATGTCCGACGGTCAGTGGGCCGGGCTGATGGTGGGCGACGAGTCGTACGCCGGCGCGAGGAGCTTCCACGGTTTCGTGGCCTCGGTCCGGGACGTCACCGGCCTGCCCCTGGTCATCCCCACCCACCAGGGGCGGGTGGCCGAGAACCTGCTCTTCACGACGCTCGTCGGTCCGGGCAAGAAGGTGCCGTCGAACAACCACTTCGACACCACGCGCGCGAACATCGAGGTGCACGGGGCGGAGGCCGTCGACCTGGTCATCGCCGAGGGGCGGGACCCGTCCGCCGTCCACCCGTTCAAGGGCAACATCGACCTCGACCGGCTCGACCGCTTCCTGGCCGACAACGGTCGCGAGGTGGTGCCGATCGCGATGCTGACCGTGACCAACAACTCGGGCGGAGGCCAGCCGGTCAGCCTGGCGAACGTCCGCGGCATGGCCGAGGTCTGCCACCGCCACGGCGTGACCTTCTTCCTCGACGCCTGTCGTTTCGCCGAGAACGCCTGGTTCATCAAGCAGCGCGAGCCGGGGCAGTCCCACCGCAGCGTGCGCGAGATCGCGGCCGACATGTTCGCGGCGGCGGACGGCTGCACCATGAGCGCCAAGAAGGACGCCCTGGTCAACATCGGCGGCTTCATCGCCATGCGCGACCAGCGGCTGTTCGAGCAGCTGAAGACCATGCTCATCCTGATCGAGGGCTTCCCGACCTACGGCGGGCTGGCCGGGCGGGACCTGGAGGCGGTCGCGCGGGGCTTGCAGGAGGGTCTCGACGAGCGCTACCTCGAGTTCCGGGTCGGCCAGGTGCAGGCCCTGTGGGAGCGGATGAGCGCGTCCGGCATCCCGATGGTGAGCCCGCCCGGGGGGCACGCCGTGTTTCTCGACGCGCGCCGCTTCCTGCCCCACCTGCCGCAGGAGCAGTTCCCCGCCCAGGCCCTGACGGTGTCCCTCTACCTCGAGGGGGGCGTGCGGGCGGTCGAGATCGGGGGGGCCATGTTCGGTCACACCGACCCCGCGACCGGCGCGGCGGTGTGGCCGGTGCTCGAGCTGGTGCGCCTGGCGATCCCCCGTCGGGTCTACACCAACTCCCACCTCGCCTACGTTGCCGAGGTCGTCGAGCGGCTCTACTCAGGGCGAGAGGGCATCCGTGGCCTGCGCATGGTCCACGCGCCCGAGATCTTGCGTCACTTCACCGCCCGCTTCGAGGTCCTGTCCTGATTGACCGTGGTGCTGGAAGGATGTAGCCTGAGAGCGGGTCGACCGCGGGGAACGGCGCAGTGCTGACGGGCTTCAACACCGACATCGAGCACGCTGGAACGGTCTACCACGTGCAGACGGAGGACAAGGGGCGGTCCAACCCCTTCGTCGAGTCCCTGGTGTACGCCCGCGGCGAGATCCTCTACTCCCGGCGGACGCCGTACCACGACCTGCTCGAGCAGGGCGTCGACCCCAAGGCGATCATGTCGCTGCTCGAGCGGCAGCACCGCACCATCGTCGAGGCGATCCGGCGTGGCCGGCTGGCGCAGCTGACGCGGCAGGCGGGCGACGTGCCGGCGGACGACGACACCACCATCACCAAGGTCGAGGACGAGATCGAGGCCGAGACGCCCAGGGCCGCGGCGGACGGCCGCGACCGGTCGCTCGACCAGGTCATTCTCGACTACCTCGCGGCGCAGCGCGGCAAGGCGCACCTGGTGCTGCGCTCGACCGGCGACCACGACTTCGTCTACGGTCAGGGGGCGAGCATCCGCATCCTGGCCGTGGACTCCCACGCCAGCTCGCCGCAGGTCGGGGTCAAGGTGGCGGTGCTGTTCAAGTCGACGGCCGAGCCGCGGCGGGTGGTGCTGGCCGAAGGTGAGACCGACCAGGGCGGCGAGTTCTCGGTCCAGGCGACCCTGCCGGCCTTCAACGGCGGCACCTCCGCCATCGTCATCACCGCCTCGTCGGACCTCGGCGGCTCCGAGATCAAGCACCTCGTCCACCGCTGACCGCGGCCCCACGACCCCATGCCAGCCGCCGCGGCTCACCCACAGCGCAACGACCTCACGTCAGCCGGTGCTTGCCATCTCGCGAGCGGTGCGATAGACTCTAGAGTCGTGCGTGGGCCGTTAGCTCAATTGGCAGAGCAAGTGACTCTTAATCACTAGGTTGGAGGTTCGATTCCTCCACGGCTCACCATCACTTCCACGCGAAAGTGGCGGAACTGGTAGACGCGCGAGACCTAGGATCTCGCGGGGGCCACCCCGTGGGGGTTCGAGTCCCCCCTTTCGCACCAGCCGGAGCCCGCAACGATGTCGTACTCCTTGACCCCGCGTCCCCAGAACACGGTCGAGCTCACCGCGCGCCTGGACGCTGAGCAGGTCGCCCGCGAGCGGCAGGCGATCGCGGTCGCTTTCCGCCGCTCGGCGCGGGTGGCCGGCTTCCGGCCCGGCAAGGCGCCGCTGGCCCTGGTCCAGGCCCGGTTCGCCGCCGACATCCGGGAGGAGCTGGACGAGGCCCTGTCCAAGGCGGTGTGGCGGGAGGTGGTCGAGAAGGAGCCCGATTTCCGTCCCCTGACCACGCCCGAGGTCGCCTCCCGCGGTCTCGACGAGGACGGCTCGTTCCACTACGCGGCGACGGTCGAGGTGCGGCCGCGCTACCAGCTCCCGCCGGTCGAAGGGTTGACCCTGCCGGAGACCTCCCTCGAGGTGCCGCAAGCCGAGGTCGACGCCGAGCTGGAGCGGCTCCGCCGCGACCACTCGAGCTGGGAGCCGGCCGACGACCAGGCCGCTGCGACCGGCCACCTGGTCGAGGCCGAGGTGCGGGAGGAGCTGGAGGGCGAGGTTGCCCGCGAGCCCACCTCCGCCCGTTTCATCCTCGGCGAGGACGACCTGCCCGAGGAGATCGTCGCCGCCCTCGCCGGGGCGCGGGTCGGGGACGAGAGGGTCGCGGAGCGGACGTTCGCCGAGGACCACCCCGACGCCCGCCTCGCGGGCAAGCAGATCCGCCACCGGGTCACCGTCTCCGGGCTGAAGAGCCGGGTGTTGCCGGAGATGTCGGACGACCTCGCCCGGACGGTCGGCTTCGACACCCTCGAGGCTCTGACCGAGCGGGTCCGGGAGGGCCTGGCGGCGGCCAAGCGCGCCGACCGCCGGCGCACCTGGCACCGAGCCCTCCTCGACCAGCTGGAGGTCGGCCTCGACGTCAACGAGCTGCCGCCCACCCTGGTGGCGGCGGCGCTGCGCGAGGACCTCACCCGCTTCGCGTCGTCCATGATGATGCAGGGCGTCGACCCTCAGTCGGCCGACGTCAACTGGCGGGAGCTGTCGGTGCGGATCGAGCCGGCGGTGCGGCGGCGGGTGCTGGACGACCTGGTGCTGGAGCAGCTGGCGGAGGAGTGGCAGGTCCCGGTGGCGGAGGAGACCGTGGCGTCGGTGATCCGCGACCAGGCGGCCCGCCTGCACCTGCCACCCGCCGAGCACCGCGCCAACCTGGAGAAGGAGGGCCGCCTGGGCGAGCTGCGCCACGCGGTCCGCATGGCGGCGACGGTCGGGGAGCTGATCCGCCGCGCCGGGGGGGGGGACGAGCCGTGAACATCCCGTTCGTGATCGAGCAGACCGGCCGCGGCGAGCGGTCGTACGACATCTTCTCCCGCCTGCTCAAGGACAACGTCGTCTTCGTCGGTCTGCCCATCGACGACTACGTCGCCTCGCTGGTCATCGCCCAGATGCTGTTCCTCGAGGGCGAGAACCCCGAGAAGGACATCTTCCTCTACATCAACACCCCCGGCGGCTCGATCACGGCCGGCATGGCGATCTACGACACCATGCAGTACGTCAAGCCGGACGTCGCCACCATCGCCATCGGCCAGGCGGCGTCGATGGGCGCGGTGCTGCTCGCCGGCGGCGCCGCCGGCAAGCGCTATGCGCTGCCGCACAGCCGGGTCATGATCCACCAGCCCTTGATGTACGGCCTGCAGGGGCAGGCGACCGACATCGACATCCACGCCAGGGACATCGTCCGCCTGCGCGAGCGCCTGAACCAGATCCTGGCCAAGCACACCGGCCAGCCGATCGACAAGATCCACGTCGACACCGAGCGCGACTTCATCCTCGAGGCGGAGGCGGCGCGGGACTACGGGATCATCGACAAGATCATTGTCTCCAGAGAGTAGCGGGCGGGGCGAGGGGCTGGTATACAATGCTGGGAGGAGGCCGGGATGGGGCACCGTGACGGCGACGTGCTGCGCTGTAGCTTCTGCGGCAAGAGCCAGCACGAGGTCCGCAAGCTGATCGCCGGCCCGACCGTCTACATCTGCAACGAGTGCGTCGAGGTCTGTCTCGACATCATCGCCGAGGACCGGGTGCACGAGGCGCGCAGCCGGCGCGATGTGCTGCCCAAGCCGCACGAGATCAAGGCCCACCTGGACGAGTACGTGATCGGCCAGGAGGGGGCGAAGAAGAAGCTGTCGGTCGCGGTCTACAACCACTACCGGCGGATCGAGCACCAGGCGGCCAAGGGCCGCAACGACGTCGAGCTGGCCAAGTCCAACATCCTCCTGATCGGTCCCACCGGCACCGGCAAGACCCTGCTGGCGCAGACCCTCGCCCGCCAGCTGCAGGTGCCGTTCACGATCGTCGACGCCACCACCCTGACCGAGGCCGGCTACGTCGGCGAGGACGTCGAGAACATCCTCCTCCGCCTCTACCAGGTCGCCCAGGGCGACCGCGAGGCGACCGAGCGCGGCATCGTCTACATCGACGAGATCGACAAGCTGGCGCGCAAGTCCGAGAACCCGTCGATCACCCGCGACGTGTCGGGCGAGGGGGTGCAGCAGGCGCTGCTGAAGATCCTGGAGGGGACGATCGCCAACGTCCCGCCGCAGGGCGGGAGGAAGCACCCCCACCAGGAGTTCCTGCAGATCGACACCACCAACATCCTGTTCATCTGCGGCGGCGCCTTCGTCGGCCTCGAGGACGTGGTTGCCCGGAGGCTCAACCGCAAGCGGCTCGGCTTCGGGGTGGAGCTGGCCGACCAGGAGCGGATGAGCGCCGGCGAGCTGCTGGCCGAGGTCCACCCGGAGGACCTGATCCGCTACGGCATGATCCCGGAGTTCGTCGGCCGGGTGCCGGTGGTGGCGACCCTGCACGACCTCGACCACGAGGCCCTGGTGCGGATCCTGACCGAGCCCAAGAACAGCCTCGTGCGCCAGTACCAGACCATCCTCTCCTTCGAAGGAGTCGAGCTGTCGTTCACCCAGGAGGCCCTGAGCGCGGTGGCGACGGAGGCGGTCACGCGCAAGGTCGGTGCCCGCGGGCTGCGCATCATCCTCGAAGAGGTGATGCTCGAGATCATGTACCAGGTGCCGTCGCTGCCGGACCTGAAGGAGCTGGTCATCACCCGCGACGTCGTCGAGCGGCGAGTGCCGCCGCTCGCCGCCGTGCGCAAGGCCGGCTGACCGCGGGCCCCCGCGGCGCCCAGCGTCGAGGCCGTGCTCACCCGGGAGATTCCGAGACGGAAGCCATGAGAGTCGGTGACGAGCTGCTGCTGCCGGTCGTGCCCCTGCGCGACATGGTCGTGTTCCCGCACATGATGGCGCCGTTCGTGGTCGGCCGGCGGCCGTCGGTGGTGGCTCTCGAGCGGGCCCTCGCGCGCCCCGACCACTGCCTGTTCCTGGGCACCCAGCGCGACCCCAAGGTCGACGAGCCGGGCGCAGACGACATGTTCCAGGTCGGCGTCGTGGCCCGCGTCGTCCAGCACTTCCAGCTCGCCTCCGGCAACATCAAGGTCATGGTCGAAGGTCTCGAGCGAGCGCGGGCGGAGAGCTACGAGGCCGAGGCCCCCTGTCTCGTCGCCCGGGTCCGGTCGCTCAAGGCGGAGGCCCCGTCCGGCCCGCCGGTGCAGCAGTACATGGAGCACCTGGTCGAGCTCTTCAAGGAGTACGCCAAGCTCTCCCACCACATGTCGGTCGAGGGTGTCCTCGCCTCGCTGCAGACCCAGGACGTCGACCAGTTCGCCGACGTCATGGCCGCTCACCTGACCCTGCCCACGGCCGAGAAGCAGCGGTTGCTCGAGGTGATCCGGCCGCTCGACCGGATCCAGCGCCTGAACGACCTGCTCGACGTCGAGATCGAGAAGCTGGCGATCGACCGCCGGATCAGCGCCCGCGTCAAGAAGCAGATGGAGAAGGCGCAGCGGGAGTACTACCTGGCCGAGAAGATCAAGGCCATCAACGAGGAGCTGGGCCGGGGGGACTCCCAGGCGGAGCTGGAGCAGCTCAAGGCCAAGGTCGAGGAGGCCGGCATGCCGGCCGAGGCGCGGGACAAGGCGCTGCTCGAGATCCGCCGCCTCGAGGGCATGCCGCCGGTCTCGGCCGAGGCCGGCGTGTCCCGCTCCTACGTCGACTGGCTGCTGGCGGTGCCGTGGCGCACCGCGTCGCGCGAGATCCGCGACATCGCCCGCGCCGAGCGGGTCCTCGACGAGGACCACTACGGCCTGGAGAAGGTCAAGGGCCGGATCCTCGAGTTCCTGGCCGTGCGCGCGCTGACCCGGGCGACGGCCGGCACGATCCTCTGCTTCGTCGGCCCGCCGGGCGTCGGCAAGACCTCGCTCGGCCGCTCCATCGCCCGCGCCACCGGTCGCCGCTTCGTGCGGCTGTCTCTGGGCGGGGTGCGCGACGAGGCGGAGATCCGCGGTCACCGGCGGACCTACATCGGCGCCTTCCCGGGCCAGGTCATCCAGATGATGCGCAAGGCCGGAACGGTCAACCCGGTCATGCTCCTGGACGAGGTCGAGAAGATGTCCTCGGACTTCCGGGGCGACCCCGCCAGCGCCCTGCTCGAGGTCCTCGACGCGGAGCACAACCGGACCTTCCACGACCACTACCTGGACGTGGAGTACGACCTGTCGCGGGTCATGTTCCTGTGCACGGCCAACGTCACCCACACCATCCCGCCGGCCCTCCTCGACCGCATGGAGGTGCTCCGTCTGGAGGGTTACACCCACGGTGAGAAGCTGGAGATCGCCCGCCAGTTCCTGGTGGTGAGGCAGCTGGAGAAGAACGGCCTGTCCCGGTTCTCGGTCGAGCTCTCCGCCGACAGCCTGATGCTGCTCGTCGACCGCTACACGCGCGAGGCCGGGGTCCGCAACCTGGAGCGCGAGATCGCCTCGCTGTGCCGCAAGCTCGCCCGGCGGGCGCTCAGGGACAGGCTCGGTCGCGGCTCGTCCCTGGTCGTCACCCCCGACCTGGTCCAGGAGATGCTGGGCGCGCCCCGGTTCCGCACCCAGCGCCGGGAGGAGGAGGCCGAGGTCGGGACGGCGGCGGGGCTGGCCTGGACCGAGGTCGGCGGCGAGCTGCTCAGGACCGAGGTCGGCCTCATGCCCGGCAAGGGCGGGGTGACGCTGACCGGCCACCTGGGCGAGGTCATGCAGGAGTCGGCCCGCGCCGCCCTGTCCTTCGTCCGCTCCCGCGGCGAGCAGCTCGGGGTGGACGCCGGGGGCTTCGAGCGGCAGGACGTCCACGTCCACGTCCCCGAGGGGGCGATCCCCAAGGACGGGCCGTCGGCCGGGATCACGATCGGCACCGCGCTGGTCTCCGCCTTCACCGGCGTCCCGGTGCGCTCGGACCTGGCCCTGACGGGCGAGATCACCCTCCGCGGCCGAGTGCTGCCGGTCGGGGGGATCAAGGAGAAGGTCCTGGCGGCCTTCAGGGCCGGCATCCGCGAGGTCGTCCTGCCCGAGGAGAACCGCAAGGACCTGGAGGAGATCCCGGAAGATCTGCGGCGGGAGATGACGTTCCACTTCGTGACCCACATGGACCAGGTGCTGGAGATCGCCCTCCTGCGCGAGGTCGGGGCTTCGGTGGCGCAGCCGGCGGCGGCGCCGGAGGAGACGACGACGACGCCGCAGCTGGCGTACTGATCTCGTGGAGGTCTCGCACGCGACCTTCTGCCGCGCGGCGCTGTCCGCCGCGGGCATCCCTCGCGAGCCGTGGCCGCAGGTCGCCGTGGCGGGGCGGTCGAACGTTGGAAAGTCGAGTCTGATCAATTGGATGCTTCGACAATCACTGGCCAGGGTGGCGAAGGAGCCGGGGCGGACCCGGGCCCTCGGCTTCTACCTGGTGAACCGCCGCTTCTACCTGGTGGACCTGCCCGGCTACGGCTACGCCAAGGTGGCGCAGCGGCTGCGCGCCGAGTGGGGGCGGGAGATCCGGCGCTACCTCGAAGAAGAGCCCCGGCTGGCGGGGGTGGTCAGCCTGGTCGACATCCGCGTCGGCCCGACCCCCCTCGACCTCGAGCTGCAGCGGCTGCTGCTCGAGAACGGGCGGGAGCGGGTGGTGGTGCTGACCAAGGCGGACAAGGTCGGGCGGGGGCCGCGGGCGGCGATGCAGCGGGCCGTGCAGACCACGCTCGGTCTGCCGCGGCCGCCGCTGGCGGTCAGCGTGCGCACCGGCGAGGGGCGGCGGGAGCTGCTCGGCCGGGTGGCAGAGCTGCTCGAGGCGTGGAGCTCGAGACAACGGAGAGATGACCATGGGACGCAAGAAGAAGACCAGTGACGAGCAGGAACCGGTGGTGATCCCCCTCGACCTCGACGACGAGATCGAGGAGTACGAGCAGGCCGCCGAGGCGGCCGCCAAGGAGGGCCGCCTCGACCTCCGCCAGCTCAAGGAGATGACCATCAACGAGCTGTCCGGCGTGGCGCGCGCGCTCGGGGTCGAGAACCCGACCGGCATGCGCCGCCAGGACCTCATCTTCCGCATCCTGCAGCGGCAGACCGAGCGGGAGGGCCTGATCTTCGGCGAGGGGGTGCTCGAGGTCCTGGCCGAGGGGTTCGGCTTCCTGCGGGCGCCGGAGTACAACTACCTGCCGGGGCCCGACGACATCTACGTCTCGCCGTCGCAGATCCGGCGCTTCAACCTGCACACCGGCGACACCGTGTCGGGGCAGATCCGGCCGCCCAAGGAGGGCGAGCGCTACTTCGCGCTGATCAAGGTCGAGGCGGTCAACTTCGAGCCACCCGAGGTGGCGATGGAGAAGGTCCACTTCGACAACCTGACGCCGCTCTACCCGAACGAGCGGCTCAAGCTCGAGGTCGAAGGCAACATGACCTCCCGCATCATGGACCTGCTGACGCCCATCGGCAAAGGGCAGCGCGGCCTGCTGGTGGCGCCTCCCCGCACCGGCAAGACCATGATGCTGCAGTCGATCGCCAACTCGATCACGGCCAACCACCCGGAGGTGACCCTGATCGTGCTGCTCATCGACGAGCGCCCGGAAGAGGTCACCGACATGCAGCGCTCGGTGCAGGGCGAGGTCATCTCGTCGACCTTCGACGAGCCGGCGACCCGCCACGTGCAGGTGGCGGAGATGGTGATCGAGAAGGCCAAGCGCCTGGTCGAGCACAAGCGCGACGTGGTCATCCTGCTCGACTCCATCACCCGCCTCGCCCGCGCCTACAACACCGTCGTGCCACCCTCCGGCAAGGTCCTGTCCGGCGGCGTCGACTCCAACGCCCTGCAGAAGCCGAAGCGGTTCTTCGGTGCCGCCCGCAACATCGAGGAGGGGGGCAGCCTGACCATCATCGGCACCGCCCTGATCGACACCGGCTCGCGCATGGACGACGTCATCTTCGAGGAGTTCAAGGGCACCGGCAACCTGGAGATCCACCTCGACCGCAAGCTGGTCGAGAAGCGGGTCTTCCCGGCGGTCGACATCCACCGCTCCGGCACCCGCAAGGAGGAGCTGCTGCTCGACGAGTGGGAGCTGCGCCGGATCTGGGTCCTGCGCAAGGTGCTGTCCCCCCTGTCCACCCCCGAGGCCATGGAGCTCCTGCTCGAGCGCCTGGAGAAGGCGCGCACCAACCGCGAGTTCCTCGAGGCCATGTCGCAGGGGTAGTCGACCCGCGTTCAGCTGTCAGCGTCCAGCTCCCGGGCCGCTGGGGCAGCTCGGTGAGGTGTCCGGGCACGGCGGGCTCCCTCTGCGACCGCCGTCGCTCACCCGGCGGAGCCGGCGGGGCGCCGGTCGCCGGCCGCCGGCCAGAGCAGGCGGCGAGCCGCGACGCCGCCGACTGCGCCGCCTGAGGAGTTGAGCAGCCAGTCGGCGAGCGACGGGAAGCAGGTGGCGAACAGGAGCTGGGTCAGCTCGACCCCGAGGCTGGCCAGGGAGCAGACCAGCAGGGCCCGGCCGGCGCTGCCCCGCGCCCCGCCGACCAGGGCCACGGCCGCCCCCACCGGCAGGAAGGCGAGGAAGCTCGCCGTGGCGTCGAACGAGGCGAGCTGGGCGGGGCTCAGGTACACCACCTCGGACCAGCTCGGCACGAACCGGGCGGCCCAGAACCGGGGCGGCAGCTCGACCTCCCCGGCCTGGCCGTAGTCGACCGCCGTGTCGCCGACGCGGACCACGGCGCGAGCGATCTCGCCGCGCCAGCCGAGGTCGCCGCTCGGCCGGTTGGCCAGGACCAGGATCGCCGCGCGGTCCCAGCGCGCGAGCAGGCCCGGGG
>CAYTJW010000080.1:0-12482 GCA_964438135.1 uncultured Thermoanaerobaculia bacterium | reverse complement strand
GTGGCGGGGTCGAGGGCCTCCTCGGCGGTCGTGTTGAGGTCCCACCACCCGGTCCGGACGTCGCGCGGCGCGCCGACCATTCCCCAGATCCTCTGCTGAGCGGTCCAGGTGTCCGTGCCCCACAGGTCGTCCGCGTCGTGGAACACGACCTTGCGGTTGCGGATGTCGACCCACACAGGGCTCGACGCCCGGCCCTCGATGACGACGGCGTCGAAACCCGCCTGCTTGAGCATGGTCGAGAAGCGGCCGCCGAAGCCGGAGCGGGTGAACCAGGAGAAGGGGTACATCCCGAATCCGACGCCCATGACCTCGCAGCGCCCGCCCGCCGACGGCACCGGGGTGGCGTTCAACGGCGAGGTGGCGACGATGCAGACGTTGGCCGGGTCGCGCCCGTCGGTGATCGTCTTGTCCGGGCAGAAGTCCCAGAACAGGGCGGAGCCGAGACCGTGGCCGCCGCCCCAGGAGCGGTACCTCGCGGTGTCGACCTCGATCGCCCGACGCGCGGTGAGGTCGAGCCGGAGGATCGTGCCCGCGTAGCCGTACAGTGTCATGAGCGTGCCTCCCCCTGCGACGTCACTCGGTGGTCATGCCCAGGCGCTTCCAGACCCAGTCGCGCAGGTTCGCGGAGTACGCGCTCTCGTCCAGGGTCTGGCTCGGCATCACCCGGGTGAAGGCGATGGCGTTGACGGGGCAGACCCGGACGCAGGCTTGCACGCCGTCCGGCCCCCCCTTCTCGTCGAGGTAGGGAGTGTCGACGCAGAGGTCGCACTTCTGGGACTTTCGCGGTCCCTTGTCCCACTGCAGGCGGGCCGGGGTGAAGGGGCAGGCCTGGATGCACATCTTGCAGCCGATGCACAGCTGCTGGTCGACCCGCCGCACGTTGCCGTGCTCGCGGTCCACGTGGTTGGCTCCGGTCGGGCAGACCTCGACACAGGGCGCGTTCTGGCACTGCCGGCACTGGGCGATGATCACGTCGTCCGGCCAGTCGACGAAAGAGTCCTGCAGGACCTGGATGCGCGACTTCGAGTACGACGACGACCCCGAGTGGGCGAGCGAGCAGGCCATCATGCAGGTGCCGCACGCCTGGCACTTCTTCATGTCGACGACCAGGAAGCCCTCGGCGTTGGGGATGACGAACCGGCCGTCGGCCAGCAGCACCCCCGAGCCGGCCGCCACGGCGCAGCCGGTCGCCGCGATCGAGGCGGCAAAGCTCCGCCGGCTCATTCTGCTCGAGTCGTTGGTGTTTCGGGATGCCATCCCGTCCCTCCCTCTCGACCCCGGCGGCGCTCGACTCCGCCCGGCCGCAGCAGGTTCAATGGCTTCACTGTAGTACGGAACTTCTACGGTATCAAGTGCAGCCGCGATGGGTGACTGACGACGCGATCTCGACGTGATGACAGCTCCATGCCGCGGCCTGCGAGGTCGCGGTGCAGGAGCCCAGCCCCCACCGCCGTACGGTAGTCCTGCCAGCGTTCGACTCGAACTTCTTCGCCCCTCGACAACGTAGAAATACTGTATACACTCCCGCGCGGTGTCGCACAGCGGCTGCAGGATCGAGGCCCGGTCGTACGGAGCAAGGGAGGTCGGACACCGATGACGACGCTTCAGAGAGCGCTCGCCGTTCCGGTGGTCTTCGTCTGTGCCACGGTGTGCGCCGCCGAGGATCCCGAGCCGCGGGTCCCGTTGTTCGCGCCGGAGCTCGAAGGGGCGACCATCGCGCTGGTCTACGTCGACCTGCGGGACCCGACCGGCGCAGAGCTGGACGACCCGTCAGCGCGCGACCGGCTCGCAGCCGCATTCGGTCTGCAGGCAGGCTCGCCGTTCAGCATCACTGCCGCCGACGTCGGTGTGCAGCAGGTCCGGCGCCAACCCGCGGTGGGTTCGGCCCGCTGGGAGCTGTACCAGTCCTCGACCCCGGGGCAGGTGGTGGTGGTGCTGTTCGTGGTCTACGATCCCGAGGCCGAGCCCCCGCCGCGCACGGGGTGGCTCATCACCGGCAATGCCGGGGACTTCCCGACTCTGGTCGAGACCGACCGGTCGCTGCTGCGAGCCCAGCTCAACCTGAGCGCCGGCTGGTTCGGCGAGCATGACCCGTGGTGGGGCGCCGCCGAGGCCTTCGTCGGCGGCTCGCCTCCGGAGTCCGACCCCGCCGGCCCCGGCTGGACCTCCTGGGGCGAGGGGGCCGTCGAGGCGGGGGTGCACGGGGCTTCGCAGCTCGGCGCCCGCCCGGTCTAAGCCTTCGCCAACGTGACCGGCGTCGGCGCCGGCTCCGTCGGCCAGGACCCCTGGCGCTCGGACACCCGGTTCGAGCTGGAGCTCGAGCAGGCGTACGGCGGCCTGCTCGCGGTGTCCGCGGACCGGAAGACCCGGTTCACGACCTCGTTCGGGCAACAGCGGTGGCAGCTGAACAACGGGTTCCTGATCTCGCGCAGCTCCGGCGGCCACAACCGGGACGAGTGGGGCGCCTCCTACCTCGGCCCGCGCAGCGCCTTCGAGCAGACGGTTCTTGTCAGGCTCCGGGTCCGGGACCTCTCGGTGGAGGCGTTCCTCGTCGACCCACAGGAGAGCTACGACCGCGACAGCGGCACCGAGTACCGGGGTGTCAACGTGCAGTACCTGAAGCAGCCGGGCGTCGAGCTCGGCGCGGTCTACTACGAGGTCCCCGAGTCGGCCAGCAGGTACACGCTGCCCGACGGGACCCGCGTGCCGCGGGAGGGCCTGCGGACCACCAACCTCCGGCTGGCCAGCCAACGTCTCGCCGGGCTCGACGGCCTCGAGCTCGGGCCGAGGTCGCCCGCCAGAGCCACGGGCGTTTCGACATGGAGGCCGACGCCTGGTACCTGTCGCTCGGCTACCAGGTCAAGGCCTGGTCGTGGCGGCCGGTGCTCACCTACCGGTACGCCTTCTTCGAAGGCGACGACCCCACGACCACCGCCTACGAGCGCTTCGACGCGCCGCTGTCGGGCGGCACCGACCGGTGGGTGCAGGGCAAGGTCTTCAGGCGCGCCATCGGCAACTCCAACCTGGTGTCGCACCGGCTGCGCCTGTTCGTGGCGCCGGCGCCGGCCCTCGGCATCACGCTGGACTACTACTCCCTGCGGGCCGACGAGCTCAACAACCGGGGCGGCCCGAGGCCGCTTGACGAGCTGTCGGATCGATCGTACGGTCAGGAGCTGGACGTGAGCGTTCGCTGGGCGATCTCGAAGCAGCTCTTCCTGCTCGGCCTGGTCGGCGTCGCCGACCCGGGGCCGGCCCTCGACCTCGCCCTCGAGGAGGGCGCGAGAACCTGGACGACCGTTCAGGTCTCGCTGTCGTGGAAGCTGTGAGCGCCTCGCGACCGTCCCGTCGCGCTCGGGGCACGGTGGAGCAGCCCCCGGTCGGCAGCTCCCGGGACGAACCTGTGGAACTCCGAGGAGAGTCGCCATGCGCCAGCCCGTCGTCCTTCCAATCCTGCTGCTGGTCTGTTCCTCCTGCTCGTTCCTCGGCTCGGGCGCCGCACCGACCCGGACCGCGGTCACGTCGAGCGCGGAGCGGCTCGAGATGTCCCCGGAGGAGCTGCGGATCCGGGTTCGGGCGCTGATCCGACCGGCGGTCGGCATCGTCGAGGAGAGCGCCGACCGGATGCTGCGGGAGGCGACCGACCCGGAGCTGCGGAGAATGCTCCTGGTTTGGAAGGTCGAGGCAACCACGACCCTGATGGCCGCCCTGCTCCGGCCCGACCCGCTGCTGGCGCTGGCGGACGCGTGGGGGTACGCCTTGCAGATGGAGGCGATGACCGACCGTGCCGACGTCCGACGCGTGCTCGACGAGTCGTTGCCCCACGTGGTTGTCTCGCGCGAGGAGCTGACGAGCCTGTTCCGAGACTTCGCGCGGACCGTCCCCGCAGGCTTCGACGTCGACCGTCTCGAGACCTCGGTCCGCGCCTGGGCCCGCGACAACCCGGTCGAAGGGGAGCTCTACCGCCGGCCGTCGATGGACAGCGCCGCCGCCAGCCTGCTCGCGGGGGCCCGCTCGCAGGGTGCCCTCGCAGCGCTCGACACCCTCGAGGAGACGACCCAAGATGTGATGACCCGGATGGACCTCTACACCATGTACCTGCCGCGTCTTGCGCGCTGGGAGGCGGAAATCGCGGTCGAGGATGCCACCCGGGGAGTCGACCCGGAGGAGGTCATCGGGGAGCTCACTCGCTTCACCCGCGCCGTGGACCGGATCGCGACGTCCGCCGAGGCGGCGCCCGCCCTCGTTGCCGGCGAGCGGCAGGTCGCCTTCGAGGCGGTGCGGACCCTGCAGGCGACCGCCACCCGGGACCTCCAGGCGGAGCGGGCGATCGTCCTCGAGGAGGTCGAGGCGATCGCCCGACGACTGCTCGAGAGCTCCGGCGGTCCGATCCGGGCCGCCGTCCGCGAGGACCTCGAGCTGCTGCTGGCAGCTGCGGAGCGTGCCCGCAAGCCGCTCGTCGCCGATCTCGAGGTCTCACTCAAGGGCGTCGTGGACCACGCGTTCTACCGGGCGCTCCAGCTGCTGCTCGTTGCCGCGGCCCTCGCCGCGGTCGGGGCGGTTCTCCACGCGCGCTTCCTGCGGCGGTGACCCGACCCGCGGGGGCCAGACGCTCCCGGGACCCGCCGGATCCCAGCACGAGGTCGCGGGCTTCCCTGAAGAGGCTCGCCGCCTCGGCCGAGGTGCGGGCGCCGAGGCGCTTCAACAGGCGCGAACGGTGCATCTCGACGGTCCGGGGGCTGAGGCGCAGGCGCTCGGCCATCTCGGCGGTCCGCAGGCCGGCGAGCAGCAGCTGTGCGACCTCGGCTTCCCGGGGGCTGACGGACTCGAGCAGCTCGCGCGCGGCGGCAATCCTGCCGGCGCCCGCCCGACGCTCGCGATCGCGCTCCAGCGCTCGCTCGACGGCGGCGAACAGGTGCGTGTCACGCACCGGCTTTTCGAGGAAGTCGAGGGCCCCGGCCCGGATCGCCTGCACGGCGATCGGGATGTCGCCGTGCCCGCTCAGGAAGACGACCGGGAGGTGGCAGCCGCGCCGGGCGAGCTCGCGCTGGACCTCGAGCCCGCCCATGGCCGGCATCCGGAGGTCGAGCAGAATGCAGCCCGTGGCGTCCTCGTCGAGGCTGCCCAGGAGCTCGGCGCCGCTGCGGCAGGGGACGACCGTGTGGTCTGCGGAGCCAAGCAGCAACGTCAGGGCGTCGAGCACGTCCGGCTCGTCGTCCACGACCCAGACTCGGGGACTGCCGGTCGTCACGGGCCATCTCCATGGTCGCTCGGCAGGGCGAGCAGGAAGGTGGTGCCGTCGCGCCCGGTCCGCTCGACCTCCAGGCGCCCACGGTGGAGCTCGGCGATCGAGTGGCAGATCACGAGGCCGAGGCCCCGCCCGGCCTCCTTGCTGGCCGCGAGCGGCTCGAACAGGTGGTCCAGGACGCCGGCCGGGACCCCGGGGCCGTTGTCCGAGACCCGGACCTCGGCGAGGCCGCCCGCTTGCCGCACGTCCAGGGTCACGACCCGACGGCGTCGCCTGCTGGCTTCGAGCGCCTCGATGGCGTTGCGAACGAGGTTGACCAGGACCTGCTCGACCTGCAGCCCTTCTCCCCGAACGACCACCGGTTCGAGGTTCTCTCTGACCGCGATCTCGACCCCGGCGGCCGCGCTTTCGCCTCTCATGCGGTCGCGGACCGTGAGCAGGAGCGAGGCCAGGTCGACGGGGTCCTCGAGCAGCGCGTCACGCCGCAGGAGCTGGCGGAATCGCCGGACGATGTCCGACGCCCGGTGGGCGAAGGACACGCTCCGCTCAAGTGCTTGCACGACGTCGGAGTCGGTTGCCTTCCCTTTGGAGAGCAGCCGGACGGTGCCCTCGAGGTAACTGGTCAAGGCCGTGAGCGGTTGGTTCAGGTCGTGGGCCAGGCTCGAGGCCAGGGCGCCCAGCGACGCCATGCGTGCCGCGCGGGCCATCGCGACCTCGCGCGCCTTCTCGGCCTGGGCCTTCAGGTGCGCCTCGGTGACGTCCTCGTAGGTTCCCATCAGGCGAAGGGTGCGGCCCGCCTCGTCACGCTCGACGACCCGGCCGCGGCTGTAGATGTGCCGCCATCCCTCGTGCCGGCCGGGACGCGGCACATGCCTCACGACCATCGTGAAGGTGTCAGCCTCCCCGGAGATCGCCCGCTCCACCTCGAGACCCGAGATCTTGGCGTCCTCGGGGTGGGTCTGCTCAGACCAGCTCGCCCCGTTGGTTTCCAGGACCTGGATCCCGCCGACGCGCGCATCGGCGGGTGAGACGTACCTCACCCGGTCGCTCGCGACGTCCCAGTCCCACACGCCGACAGTCGCCGACTCCATGGCCATCAGCAGCCAGATCTGCTGCTCGCGGAGGTCCGACTCGGCCTTGAAGCGGTACAGCGCTTCGCACACCGTCTCCGCAGCGATGCGGAGCTGCCGGGCGTCGCGATCGGTCCAGGACTCTGCGCGCCCGGACCCGAACAGGGCAGCCCTGCCGACCCCTTCGCCCGGGCCCAGGAAGATCTCCTCCTCCAGGTCCGGTTGCCCGGCTGGCGACCCCTCAACCGCCGGTGACGTGCACCCGGGCACGCTCACGACCACGCGCTCCGCCGAGAAGTACGCCGCTATCAGGTCGACGGCCTCGTCGATGCCGGCCTGGCGGTCGGCGCTGCCGTGAAGCGCCTTGAGCAGCCGTTCCAGCAGCCCCTCGAACGACCCCGGCGACTCGGGCCCAGGTGTTGACCCAGGGGGCCGACGACTCGTCTCGGAGCTGGGAATGGGCTTCACCGCCTTTCGCCGAGCCCCGGCAGGGGAGCGGGGCGACACTACCGTACTACACCCGGGGACCTCTGGTCCCCCGCCGTCGCCGGCGTCAGGTACCACTGCTCGCGCGGCACGATCTTGGGTTGCTCCGGGTCCCCCTCGTAGGCCGGGGTCATGATCTGCACCCCGTACTCGTTGAAGACGTCGAGGATGGCGCGGTGGAGCTCGGTGTAGAGCCGGCTCATGGCCTGCGGGTTGTCGCAGGCGGCGTTGAGCTCGTAGGTGATGCAGAAATCGCCGAGCGCCTTCTGGAGGACGAAAGGCTCCGGCTTCGTGAGCAGCCCCGGCGCCCGCTGTGCGGCCAGCAGCAGCATCGCCTCCACCTGCCGCCACGGGGTCTCGTAGCCGATGCCGACGGTGGTGTGCAGGAGCAGTCCGTGGCTCGCCGCCAGCGAGGAGTAGTTCACCACCTCCTTGCCCAGGATCTCGGAGTTGGGGATCACCACCTCCTCGTTCTTCGGGGTTCTGACGTGGGTCACCTGGAGCCTGACCGCGATGACGTCGCCGAAGACCTCGCCGACCCTGATCCGGTCACCGACCCTGAAGGCGCGACGGTAGGTGAGGGCGTAGCCGGCGACGGTGTTCGAGATCGCGGCCGAGGACCCGAGCGAGAACACCACGCCGATGAACAGGGACACCCCTTTGAAGGCGGCCGACCCGGAGCCGGGGATGTAGGGGTAGGCGACCACCAGCCCGAAGGCGATGACGGCGAGGCGGGCCAGCTTGTAGGTGGGGAGGGCCCACTCCCGGTCGAAGCCCTCGATCTCCACCCGCCCCTCGGCGACGGCGTTGAAGAACAGCCTGACGAACCGCACCAGGTAGCGCACGGCTGCGAACAGCACGGCAAGGAAGATCAGGTCCGGGATCTCCGCGAGCAGGGCGCTCGCCATCGTCTCGATCGGCCCCATGACCCAGCGGCCGAGGCGGACCGCCATCCAGCGCGTGAACGGGAAGGCGCCGAGGACGGACCCCAGGTAGAGGTAGAGGACCACCAGGACGGCGACGACGCGGGCGGCGTCGAGCACCCAGCGCACCAGGCCCCAGAGGCGCTCGCCGCGCACGATCTCGAACGACTTGATGCGGACGGCGTGCACCCTCGCCCGGTAGTGCCTCTCGGCGAACGCCTCGACCCTTTTCTTTCCCCAGCCCGCCAGCAGCAGCGCCGCGGCGAGCAGAGCCGTGGCGCCGAGGGCCCTGGCGCCGCTCAGCAGCAGCGCCTTCAGCTGGCGGGCGCTGCGGTACTCCTCGACGGCCCGGGCGATCCGCGGCAGCAGGACCTGACCCAGCTCGCGGGTGCCGGTCCCCTCGAGCGCGGCGTCGGCGCCGGTCACGACCATCACCCGGGCCTCACCGGCGACGATGGTCAGCAACCCGTCCCGGTCGACGAGCCGCAGCGATTCGGCCTGGAACCCCGGGTCCCGCGCCAGGTTCCGGATCCGGCCGGCGATCCCGGCAGCGCGCTGCTCCGCCGGCGTGCTCGGCACGCTTCGCACCCGGAACAGCACCGCGCCGTCGACCTCGACCGGGGCAGTGGCGACCTCGACCTCGGGGAAGTCCGTGTCGACGCCCGGCGTCTGGGCAGCGGCGCCGGCGGCGGTCGTGACCAGCACGAGAATCAGCGACCAGATCGGCTTCGCGATCGTTCCAGTCATGTTCCACTCCTCTCCGTGGCCCGGTGCCGCGGCAGCGGTCGCCTCGGCGTCGGACCGTCAGGCGGGCAGGCGTGTCGGCGGGGCGTCAGGGTGGGGGACGGCGGCTCAGGCTCGCCCCCGCGCTCGCCCCACCAGGTACCCGGCGACGAACGGCAGGCCGAGCACCACCGCCGCCAGCACGATCAGCAGGAGCAGCGCCTCGCGGACCACGGTCCGCAGGTGGGTGAGGGCGCGGTCGGTGACGTCGGCGGCGATTCCACCCGCCTCGGCCATGACCGAGGCCCGCTGGCGGTCCACCGCGGCGGTCAGGGCCTCCCGCTCGGAGGCGAGGGTGGCGGTCAGGGCCGCCTGCATCCGCTCGAGGTCCTGGACCACCGCCTCCCGCTGGCTGACGAGGGTGGTCAGCGACTCCCCCCAGCGCTCGTCGAGGCGCTCGATCGACGGGGCGAGCTCCCGCTCGAGCTCGCGGGCGGCGGTCGCGGCCAGCTCGGGGCTGGTTTCGGCCAGGCGGGCGATGCTCTTGAGGCCGGCGTCGAGGCGCTCCAGCAGCGCCCGCAGCTCCGCGATGTCCTCCTCGCGCTCGGTCAGCGCCAGCTCGGTGCGCCAGCTCAACGCCTCCGGCACCCCCTCGCCGAGGATGCGGAGCCGGTCGGCGACGTCCTGGACGACCTCGGGGCTGGTGCCGACGGTCGCCACCCGGGCGTTGTCCGCCGCCGCCTCCAGCCACAGCGGCAGGATCGGCTCGCGGTTGAAGTCGAGGTCGGTGACCGGGTACCGAGTCGCGTATTCGATCACCACCCGCGCCATCGTCGCCTGGACACCCGGCGCCATGGTCGCCCGCGCGATCCGCTCCACGTCCGCGACCAGCTGCTCGGCGGCCGCGACCCCGGCCGCCTGGCCGGGACCGAGCAGGGTCGAGCCGGCGCCGGTGGCGAGGAAGTCCCGCTGCTGCAGGCACAGCCCCCACACGTCCACCAGCGCCTCGCGCGGGTCCTGGCGCAGCCCAGCGCGCCGGCAGGCGCCGATCGCCCCGATCTGCCACCGCAGCGCCGCGGCGCGAACCTCGGAGTCCTCGGTCGAGCGCGAGACCTGGTCGACGGCGAGCTTCACCCGGTCGGCGAACACGGTCACCAGGTCGCGGGTCATCAGGCGCGCCTTGAGGTCCTCCGGCGGCAGCGGCTCGACCTGGCTTTCGATCGTGAGCAGGGAGCACCCGGTGGGGAGCAGGGCCAGGAGGAGAAGAGCGAGATGGCGGCGGCCTCGCAACGGCATGGCGTGTGTCCTTTCGCCTGGCGGCGGCGACAACGCGCTCGACCTGGGGGTCGGACCTGGCCGCCGCCGCTGGCAGCTGCTGGAACTCGGCGCAAGGATACCGCATTCCCACTGTATACGGTGCCGCCGACCCGTCAGGATGTCGCTCAGCCCGGGGCGCGGCAGCAGCCGTTCGGCTGTCCCGTCCGCCCCCAGGCGACGCGGGCGGTGAGCTGCCTCGCCACCGCCAGGGTGACGATCGTCCCCGAGCTCACGCCGCTCTCGGCCATCGCCTCGGCCAGGGCACGGATCTCTCGCCCCCGCGTCGCGATCGCCTGCAGGCCCCCGCGCACTCTCCTCGGGTTGACGATCCGCTGTCTGGCGGAGCGGCCACGAGTCGGCACCAGAAACGCGAGGGTGGCGTCGGTCAGCGCCTCCAGCCTCGAGCGTGCGCGGGCCCCCGGTGGCCAGCCCGACCCGACCTCGACGCCACGGGCAGCGGCCGCTTCCCGGAGGCCGAAGGGCAGCACCTCGACCGCCAGCCCCCGACCGCGGGCGCCCGGGGGTTGGCCCGCGGAGGTCCAGGCATGCCACGCAGCATCGCCCCGTGTCACACTGATCCTGTGGAGCACGGAGAGGAGGCTGGAGGCATGAACTTGACCATCACGGTCGACGAAGCGGTCCTGCACAGGGCTCGAGTGAGGGCTCTCGAGCAGGGCACGTCGGTCAACGCCGTTCTCCGTGAGTTCCTCGCGAGCTACGCCGGAGCCGACCAGGAGCGCCAGGCTCGGCTGCGGCTTCTGGCGCTCGCCAGGAGCTCGCAGGCGAGCAGCGGCGACCAGGGGCGGACCTGGACGAGGGAGGACCTCTACGCGGATCGCGTCCGCCGGCACCCAGGGGAGCGGGGGCAGGGATGAGGAGCTTCCTCGACACCAACGTCGTGGTGTACGCCTTCGACGGGGCCGAGCCGGCCAAGCAGCGCACCGCGCTGGCGGTGCTGGAGTCTGATGACCGACTCGTGGTCAGCACTCAGGTGCTGCTCGAAGCCTGGTGGACGCTCACCCGCAAGCTCGCCGCGCCCTTGAGCGAGGACCAGGCGACAGCGGTCGTCGACGAGCTCTGCCGCCTGCCGGTGGTCCAGACCGACTCGGAGCTGGTGAAAAGAGCAATCCGGACCAGTTGTCACTTCCGGATCGCGTTGTGGGATGGCCTCACCGTGGAAGCCGCGCGCGCGGCGGGGTGCCGGCGGATCCTCAGCGAAGACCTGCAGCAGGGGCAGGACTTCGCCGGTGTGGTCGTCGAGAACCCATTCGCCTGACCGGGGCGGGATTGAGTCGGGTCCGGGACCGACAGCCCTGGCCGCTGCCCACCACGCTCACCGCAGGCGCTCGCGGACTGGTGCCACAACGTGGCGCGAGCCGGGGCACATCGCCGGGGTCGACGATCGCGGATTGGGCGCTCGTCCAGCACGAGAGCTCGCTTCGCTCGTCAGGCCCGCCGCCACGCGTCGCCGGGACCTGCACCGGCGCGACGTTGCCGATCCTCGACCCGGCGGGACCAAGACCACCCTCGAGCACCTCCGCACCACGAGGGATTCCGGGACCAGAGCGCCGCCAACCCTCAGCTCCCGGCTTGAGGTCGCCTCGTGACCAGGGGACCGCCCCCGGGCCCGGGCGGAGCGTCGCCACGGCCCGTCCGTCCGGTGTCAGACTCGAGCGGTCGAGAAGAAAGACCCTGTCCCCAGCCCGCCTCGCCGCCGCTCCCGATCGGGGCTCCGGGCCGGTGCCGGCGCGGATCACGGTCGCGCCTCTCGGCGGCCGGGTGTAACTCTCTCCCCCGAACGCAGTACTCATGGGCGACCATGGAAGCCCTCGACGCCCTCTACCGCCAGCACGCCCCCGCCGTCCTCCGGTTCGCGTGGGGCCTCGCGGGGGACCGCAGCGCGGCCGAGGACCTGGTGTCCGAGACCTTCCTCCGCGTGCTCACCCGCGCACCGCGGATCGAGACCCGGACGGCGCTCGCCTACCTCCTCGCCATCGCCCGCAACGCCCACCTCGACGGGGTCCGCTGCCGGCGGCGGGAGGTCCCTCTGCCGGCGGAGGTCACGGCCCCGGAGGAGGACCCTGGGCGACGGGTCGACGGCCGCGCCCGCCTCGAGGCGGTGGTGAGCGCCCTCGCCAGCGTCCCCGAGGGAGAGCGGGCGGCCCTCCTGCTGCGGGTCGACCACGGGCTCTCCTACGACGAGATCGCCGCGGCGCTCGGGACCTCCGCCGGGGCCGCCAGGGTCAGGGTCCACCGCGCCCGGCTCCGCCTGGCGCGAGCCACCGCACCGAGAGGAGGACCGCAATGCAGCTCGACGTGAGCCGTGCCGTCGTCAGCGACCTCTGGCCGCTCTACCGCTCCGGCGAGGCGAGCCCCGACACGAGCGCGCTCGTCGACGCGTTCCTCGCCCGGGACCCGTCGTTCGCCACGACCCTCGAGGAGGCCGAGACCATGACCGAGATCGTGCCGCCCGTGACCCTCTCCCCCGACGCCGAGCGCCGCCTGCTGGCCGACATCCACCAGCGCGCCCGGACCCGTCTCCTGATCGTCGCCGGGGCGGTGGCCGCCGCCTCGCTGCTGCTCTCCGTCGCCCTGGCCGGCGCCCTCGTCGTCGTCGCCCGCGCGTGGTGACCGCCACCCGGCCCGTTCGGGTCGGGTGGCGGCGCGATCCGCCCCATCGCGCGCCGAGCCGCCGACGCGCCGTCACGGCCGGGGGTG
>CAYTJW010000079.1:0-12620 GCA_964438135.1 uncultured Thermoanaerobaculia bacterium | reverse complement strand
CAGCAGCAGGGTCTCCATGAGGATCGCCCCCCCGCCCCCCCGCCCGCGGGCCGGCCGGGCGGCCGCGCGCGGGCCCGGGGACGACGACACTCTACCCCAACCCGGCGGCGAGTCCCGCGGGCCCGCCGCGCTCGACCGCCGGGACCGATCCCGCTACGATGCCACCATGCCGGGTCGGACTCTCGCTGTGGGCGACATCCACGGCGACCTCGGGCACCTCGAGGTGCTGCTCGGGCGCCTCCCCGAGCTGACTCCCGCCGACACGCTGGTCTTCCTCGGCGACTACGTCGACCGGGGCGAGGCGTCGCGGCAGGTCGTGGAGCTCGTGATGGCGCTCCCGTCGACCACGCCGGCCAGGGTGGTGTGCCTGCGGGGCAACCACGAGGACGCCTGGCTCACGGTGCACGCGCGCGGCTGGCCGGAGTACGTCGTCCAGGGCGGCAACGGCTGCTGGGCCACTCTCCGCTCCTACGCCGGCGGACCCACCGGCGACGAGCTGCCCACCCCGGCGGAGCTCGACGCCCTGCTCGCGGCCAGCTTCTTCCCCCCCGCTCACCTCGACTGGATGCGCTCGCTGGCGCTCTGGTACGAGGACGAGCACGCCGTCTACGTGCACGCCGGCCTCCCCGACCAGGGCGGGCGATTCCTGCACCCGCGCGAGGTCGTCGACCCCAGGCCCCTGCTGTGGCACCGCAGCGAGCGGTTCTTCCGCGACTACCGCGGCAAGCGCGTGGTCTGCGGCCACACCCCCACCGACCGCTTGCCGCGGCACCTGTCGAGCCACACCCCGAACGACGCCCGGGACATGTGGGTGCGGGAGCCCGTGGTCGCCGTCGACACCCAGTGCGGCCACGGCGGCTACCTCACCGCGGTCGAGCTGCCCTCCCTGCGGGTCCACGAGTCGCGCTGAGCGGGCACCGCCGCCGGGCCCCTCGCGCTGCGGTGGCGGCAGTGGTCAGCTGCCCCCCTGCGGCACGCCGACCCGGCCCGACGGGTCGTGCCCCGCCTGCGGAGCCGGCGCCACGCCCTCGTCCGGCCCCTCGCCGCCGCACCGACCGACGGCCGGGGAGCTCGCCCCGGGGACGTTGCTGGCACGCCGCCACCGCATCGCCGAGAAGCTCGGCCAGGGCGACATGGGCGAGGCCTGCCGGGCGGAGGACCTCGAGCTGCCCCCCGGGGCGGCGCTCCCGATCAGCGCCGCCGTGGCGATCCACGGCGCCCCTTGTGCCGCCGGCCGGCGACCGCCGCTCAGGCTGGGCTAGCGGGCGGCGAACGCCGCGCGCAGCTCGCTGGCCAGGGTCACGATCGTGAAGGGCTTCTGCAGGAACAGGAGCCGCCCCTCGCTGACCGCGCGGCGGATCCCCTCGTCCGCCGCTTAGCCGGACATGACCACCACCTCCAGGCGCGGATTGAGCTCGCGCAGCCGCGCGCCGAGGTCGGCGCCCGAGATGCCGGGCATGGCGAGGTCGGTGAGGAGGAGGTCGTAGTCGCCCAGGTCGGGCAGCGCCAGGGCCTCCTCGCCGCTCCCCACCGCGGTGACCCGGTAGCCCAGCATCCCGAGCACCTCGGCCAGGCCGTCGCGCGCCGCCGGCTCGTCCTCGGCGAGCAGGATCCACTCGCCCCGCCCCATCTGCGGCAGGACGGCCCCGGTCGCCGCCGCGACCGGCAGCTCCCCGGGTTCGCGCGGGCAGGGCAGGGCGACCCGGAACGTGGTGCCCCGCCCGGGGGCGCTGTGGACCTGGATCTCGCCCCGGTGGGCGGTGACGATGCCGTGCACCACCGCCAGGCCGAGGCCCGAGCCCTGGCCGGCCGGCTTGGTGCTGAAGAAGGGCTCGAAGAGGTGCTCGCGCGCCGCCTCCGGGATGCCGCAGCCGGTGTCCGCCACCTCCACCCACGCCGAGCCCTCGTCCCGCCCGGTGCGGATCGCGAGCTCGCCGCCCGCCGGCATCGCATCGCAGGCGTTGAGCACCAGGTTGACGAGCACCTGCTCGACCTGGCCCCGGTCCGCCAGGCACGGCAGGGTGTCGTCGGCCAGCTCGAGCGACATCCGCACCCGCTCCGGCACCAGCCTCTCGAGCAGGTCGACGGTCCCCCGCACCGCCGCGCCGAGGTCGAGGGGCTCGCCGCGCGTCACCTCCTGACGCGAGAACAGCAGCAGCTGGCGGGTGAGGGCCGCGCCCCGCCGGCAGTGCGCCTCGAGCTCGACCAGGGTGCGGGCCCGGCGCTCGACGTCGTCCCCCTCCACCTGCAGGATCTGCACCGCCGCCAGCACCGCCTGGAGGAGGTTGTTGAAGTCGTGGGCAACGCCGCCGGCGAGCTCGCCGACCGCCTGCATCTTCTGCGCCTGCCGCAGCCTCTCGGCCACCCGCAGGCGCTCGCCGATGTCCCGGAAGACGACCAGGGTGGCGTCCCGCCCCTGGTAGAGGAACGGGGTCGCGGCGACCTCGACGTCGACCACCGAGCCGTCCGCCCGCAGGAAGCGCTCCTGGAGCGGCGGCTGCGGCTCCCCGAGCTCCGCGCCGCGGCGGATCCTCTCCATGACCATGGCCCGGTCCCCGGGGTGGATCATCTCGAGCACCGACCGCCCGACCGCCTGCTCGGGGGCGGCCAGCCCGAGCAGCCGCGCCGCCTGCCGGTTGGCGAACACCAGCTGTCCCTGGCAGTGGACGGCGATGCCGTCCGGCAGCAGCTCGACCAGCCGGCGGTACCGCTCCTCGCTCGCGGTCAGCGCCTCCTCGGCCCGGGTGCGCTCGATCGCCATCGCGATCTGGGTCGAGACGAACTCCAGGATCTGCCGGTCCCGCTCGCCGTAGCGCAGGCCCTCGGTGTAGCTCTGCACGACCAGGACGCCGATGGTGCGGTCCTGGAAGCGGAGCGGCACGCCCAGCCAGTCGAGCGCCGGCGCGCCGATGACCTCGACGTAGCCGGCCCGGGTCAGGCCCTCGAGCACCTCGGGCGGGGCGAGCAGCGAGCGGGCGGTCCGCAGCACGAACTCGGTCAGCCCGCGACCGGCCCGCCGGGGCGGGGGCGGCGGGTCGACCTCGTCCGCCCAGTAGGGGAAGCTGACCATGTCCGCGGCCGGGTCGTGGAGGGCGATGTAGATGTTGCGCGCCGGCATCAGCTCCGCGACCACGCCGTGGATGGCCGGGAACAGCTCCGGCAGCGTGCGGGCGGAGACGGCCGCCTGCGAGATCTTGCGGATCGCCGCCTGGAGCTGCTCTGCCTGGCGCCCTTCCGTGACGTCCCGGGACATGCCGATGACGGCGACGGCGCTGCCCGACGGGTCGAGGATCGGCACGAGCCTGGTCTCGAGCAGCAGGTCGCGGCCGGAGAGGACCACCCGCCGCTCGACGTCGAGCGGCCGCCCCCCGGCGAGGGCGCGGTCGACGTCGGCCCGCATCCCCGCCACGCTCTGCTCCGGGAAGAGCCGCGCCAGGGGCGAGCCGACCACCTCCGCCGCGGGGCGCCCGAGGGCCGCGGCGGCGACCGGGTTGAGGTACGCGAGCCGATGGTCCCGGTCGACGACGAAGACGAAGTCCGGCGCCCTCTCGGCCAGGGCGCGGAAGCAGCGCTCGCTCTCAACCGGCACGCCCGGCCCGAGCTCGGCCTCTGCCGGGCAGGCCTCCGGCTGGTCGGCGCTGCGAGCCTCCTCGAACGGCGGGTTCCTCGGCGCGACCACGGACCGAGTCTAGCGGCATCCTCCCGGCCCGTCGAGGCGTGTGCAAGGCAACGCACGCCCCAGGCCAACGTGGACCTGGACCTCGACCTGGACCTCGACCTGGACCTCGACCTGGACCTCGACCCTGCCCAACCACGCTCCGAGGCTTCCGACGGCCGGCTCGCGGCCCCTCCCGACCCCGTCTGCTACCATGGCGCGGCACGGCCCCGTCGGCTGGCCCACGTCGCAAGGAGGACGCCGATGCCCAATCTCCCGCCGATCCACGAGCCCCACAAGGCGAAGACCGTCCGGCTGCTGTCGTTCCCGACCGTCGAGGAACGCAAGCGGAGCCTGGTGAGGGCCCACTTCAACGTCTTCAACCTGACCCCGTCCGAGATCAGCTTCGACATGGTCTCCTACGGCACGGGCGCGATGAGCCAGGACCAGATCTCGGGCCAGCTCGTCGGCGACGAGGCGTACGCCGGGGCAACGAACTTCGAGACCCTCGCCGCGGCGGTCAACCGCGTCCTCGGCCACACCTTCGTCTGCCCGACCCACAACACCCTCGGCGCCGTCAAGCTGATCGTCGCCACCCTCACCCCGAAGGGGTCCATGATCCCGTCCAACGCTCGCGACCGGATCGACATCCACGCCGCGCGCGACATCGAGATCGTCGACGTCCGCGACCGCGAGGCGCCGGTCTTCACCGGCGACGTCAGCATCCCCCGCCTCGAGGCGCTGCTCGCCGCGCGCAAGGCTGCCGTGATCGGCCTGCAGTGCTTCGCCGACGGCCAGCACCCCTTCAGCCTGGCCGGCCTCCGCGCCGTCCGCGCCGTCGCCGACGCCCACGGCCTCCGCCTGGTGCTGGACGTGTCCCGCGTGGTCGAGAACGCCTGGTACATCCAGCGTCACGAGGCGGGCCAGGCCGACCGCTCGGTCGCCGAGCTGGTCAAGGCGATCGCCAAGACCGCCCACATCATCCTCCTGGACGGTGCGCAGGACGCCAAGAGCAACACCGGCGGCATCCTGGCGACCGACAACCCTGCCGACCACGAGCACTTCATGAACCAGGTCGTGGTCTTCGAAGGGCTCCACACCTACGGCGGCATGGCCGGGCGGACCATGGAGGTCCTCGCCCGCGGCATCAACGAGATGTGCGACGAGGCCGAGGTGCAGTGGGTCATGCACCAGACCGAGCGGTTCACGGCCCGCCTGCGGGAGGCCGACGTCCCGCTCGAGCGCGGCTGCGACGGGGCCTACCTGCACGCCGACCGCTTCCTGCCGCACATCCGCGAGCACCAGCAGCACGCCCTGGCCTGCGCGCTGTTCCAGACCTCGGGCATTCGCGCCCTGGTCACCGGCAGGGTCGGCCACGACTGCCTGCTGCCGGTCCAGATCCCGCGCCTGGCCATGTCCAACGCCCAGCTCGACGACGTCGCCGACGCGATCATCGCCCTCCACCGCCAGCGCGACCGCATCGCCCCGCTCGACCTCGAGAGCGGCGGCGACTGGCACGACCAGCTCCTGTTCCGCTCGATCTTCGCCGACCTCGAGCACCTCGCCCTCACCTCGACCCCGTACGTGGTCCACACCACCGAGCCGATCGCCCGCACCACCCGCGAGCAGCGCGAGCAGGCCGTGCGCGAGGCCGGCTACAACACCTTCCTGCTGCGCTCGGCCGACGTCTCCATCGACTTCCTGACCGACTCCGGCACGACCGCGATGAGCACCGACCAGTGGGCCGCCTACGACGGCGCGCTGGCCACGCCGGCGACCAGCGAGGCCTATCACCGCTTCGTCGGCCTGATGCAGGAGATCTACGGCTACCGGTACATCCTGCCCACCCACCAGGGGCGGGCGGCCGAGCACGTCCAGAGCGAGGTGCTGATCAGGCCGGGCCAGCTCGTGCCGGGCAACATGTACTTCACCACCACCAAGCTCCACCAGGAGCTGGCCGGCGGCGGCTTCGTCGACGTGATCGTGGACGAGGCCCACGACCCGACCTCGGAGTTCCCGTGGAAGGGCAACATCGACCTCGCCAAGGTCGACGCCCTGGTCCGGGAGCACGGCGCCGACAGCATCGTCTACATCTCCTTCGAGCTGTCGGTCAACATGGCCGGCGGCCAGCCGGTCAGCATGGACAACCTGCGCGAGGTCTACGCCTACTGCCGACCGCGCAACATCCCGGTGCTGTTCGACGCCACCCGCGCGGTCGAGAACGCCTACATGATCCAGAAGCGCGACCCGCGCTACCGCACCACCTCGATCCGCGACATCCTGCACGAGATCATGGCCCACGGCGACGGCTGCACGGTGTCGGGCAAGAAGGACTTCCTGATCAACATCGGCGGCATGCTGGGCTTCAAGGACAACGCCGAGTGGGCGCGCGCTGCCGAGGCCAAGCTGCGCATCTACGAGGGCGGGGTGCACGACGGCGGCCTGCCCGCCGCCGACCTCGCGGCCATGGCCCGCGGCGTGGAGGAGATGCTGGACGACCGCTACATCCGCGACCGGGTCGAGCAGACCGCCTGGCTCGCCGCCCGCCTGGTCGAGGCGGGCGTGCCGGTGGTCAGGCCGACCGGCACCCACGCCGTGTTCGTCGACGCCCGCCAGTTCCTGCCCCACGTCGACCAGGACCAGTACCCGGCCCAGCGGCTGGCGGCGGAGATCTACGTCGAGACCGGCGTCCGGGCCATGGAGCGGGGCAACGTGTCCAAGGGGCGCGACCCGAAGACCGGCCAGAACTACCGCCCCGCCCTGGAGCTCGTCCGCCTGACCATCCCGCGCCGGGTGTACTCCAACGACCACATGCGGGCGGTGGCCGACGGCATCGCCCGCCTCTGGGAGCGCCGCCACCAGATCTCAGGTCTGCGCTTCGTCTACGAGCCGCCGGCGCTGCGCTTCTTCCAGGGCCGCTTCGAGCCGATCGCGTAGGGTCGGTCCCCGGCCGGCCGCGGGCGGGCGCTCAGCTGTCAGCTGAGCCCGTTGCAGAGCTGTCGATTCGGCCCGTCCCGGCCCCTCGTCGGTGAGCTTCCGCCTCGCCTCGCGCTGTCATCCCTCGTCGGCGCCGCATCGGCGCCGACGAGGGGTCCCTGGCGAATGACCACATGAGATTCGACACGCTCGGGGCGGGGGACAGCGAAGCGGTGTTGGGGGCAGGGCTGAAGCCACTGCCTACGGCGCAAGACGTTACGGCAGAACGTGTTCCACGTCGGCGCAGGCTTCACTGCGCCCCAGGCTGCATCGGTGTCGGCCCCGGGCGCGGGCCCTTCCCGACCCGCCGTTCGCCCGCCCGGTCGTCTCACCGGGTCAGGGCGTCGTGTCGCTCCAGCTGCCGGTCGAGCCGCTCTCGAGGTCGTCGCAGAACAGCACCGGGCCGATGACCGTGAAGTCGCCGGCCAGGTTGTTGCCGGGCACGGTGTCGGTCACGCCGGCCGGCGGGTCGGCGGTGACGACGTCGTAGAGGATGCCGGTCGCGCCGGCGGCCACCGTACCGGTGGCGGTGTAGACCAGCTCCGCGCCCGCCGGCAGCCCGACGGTGCCGGTGATGTCGCCCGAGCCGCTCGCAGGGCAGACGCCGCCGCCGGTCGCCGCGCAGGTCCAGGACACGCCGGAGAGCACCGCCGGGAAGAGGTCCTCCAGCGCGGCGTCGCTGACCGAGCTCGGCCCCAGGTTGCGGACCTCGATGAGGTAGGTCGCGCTGTCGGGCGGCACGATGGAGCACCGGCCGTCGGTCACGGCCACCTGGATCTCCACCTCGCGGCGGACGGTGTCCTCGTCGGTCGAGCTGTTGTTGGCCGCCACCGGGTCGAAGGCAAAGCTGGCCGCGGCGCTGTTGCTCAGGGTCCCGGTCGCGGCCGGGTCGACGGCCGCCACGGCGGTGTAGACCACCGCCTCGCCGGCCGGGATGGACACCGTGTCGGCGATGTCGCCCGAGCCGCTGGCCGTGCACACGGCCGAGCCGGTCCCGGCGCAGCTCCAGCTCACCCCGGTGATCGCGGCCGGGAAGGCGTCGGTCACCGTCGCGCCCGCTGCGTCCGACGGGCCGGGGTTGGAGACCGTGATGGCGTAGGTCGTGGCCGTCCCGGCCACCACCTCGCTCACCCCGTCGGTGACGGTCACGGCCAGGTCGGCCGAGACGACGATGGTGTCGGTGTCGGTCGCGCCGTTGTCGTCCGGGTCGGGGTCGTCCTGCCCGCCCGCCGTGACGGTGGCGGTGTTGGAGAGGGTCCCGGTCGCGTCGGGCGGGAGCGTGCCGACCGCGGTGTAGACCAGGGACTCGCCCGCCGGCAGGCTGACCGTGTCGTTGATCGCCCCGCTGCCGGAGGCGGTGCAGGTGCCGGTCCCCGATGGTGCGCAGCTCCAGTCGACCGTGCCGAGCGCGGCCGGGAAGGCGTCCGCCACCACCGCGCCGGTCGCCGCCTCGGGGCCGCCGTTGGTGACGGTGATGGTGTAGGTGACCGGCTGGCCGGCGGTCGCCGTGGTCGCGCCGTCGTCCACGGTCACGGCCAGGTCGGCCCCGGCCGGGGCGCACGACTGGACCGTGACGTCGTCGATCGCCCAGCCGTAGGTCCGGCCCGTCGAGGAGTCGGTGCCGACGCGGAACCGGAAGCGCACGGTCGCGCCCGCGTAGGCGTCCAGGTTGACCACCGACTCGAGGTACTCCTGCGGGTCCCCGCACCAGGCCCGCAGACCGGCGAGCGGGTTCGAGTAGCCGTTCGACACCGGGCCGTTGTAGGGGTCGGTGAGCAGCACTGCGTCGAGCAGCTGGACCCAGGTGCTGCCGCCGTTGGTCGAGATCTCGGCAATCGCGCCGTCGTAGCACGCGGCGGTGCCGTTGTCCTCGATCTCCTGCCGGTTCCAGAACTCAAGCGTCAGCGGCGCCTGCCCGCTCGGCAGCGCCACCGCCGGCGACACCAGCCGCTGGTCGCTGACCGAGCTGGAGTCCGCGGCCACGTAGGCGTAGGTCCCGGCGTGCACCGGCGCCGGCGAGGCCAGCAGCGCCCAGGTGTCGGTGCCGCTCGCGGCGCTGTGCGTCCAGCCGGGCGCGCCGCCCTCGAAGGAGTCGCTGAACGCCACCACCGGCGACGTCCCCGGCCCGCAGTCGCCCGGGCCGGCGAGGGTGGAGAAGTCGAACACGGCCGACCACGGGCCGGCACCGCAGCCGTTGCTCGCCGCCACCCGCCAGTGGTAGCGGGTGCCGGTCTGGAGGTCGGCGGTGAGGGCGTGGCTGGTGCCGGCGATCGGGCTCGAGTCCACCACCACGGTGGCGAAGCCGGCGTCCCGCGCGACTTGCAGGCGGTAGCTCGAGGCGCCGCTCGCCGCGCCCCAGGTGAAGGTCGGCCGCAGCGGCTGGTCGAGGGCGCCGTCGGCCGGGCTGGCCAGGGACGGCGCGGCCGCCAGGCCGGCGGCGAGGTCGAGGGTGACCGTGGCCGTCTTGGTGCCGGTGGTGGAGGTGCCGCTGACGACGATCGGGTACGACCCGCCGGCGGCCGCGCCGGTCGAGCCGACCGTGAGCGTGCTCGACCCCGGCGGCGTGACCTGGGTCGGGCCGAAGCCCACCGTGGTCCCGGCCGGGTTGCCGCTGGCCGCGAGGTCGACCGGGTCGGCGAAGCCCACGACGCTGCCGACCTCGACCGCGAAGGTGGCGTCGGCAGGGGCGCAGACGGCCTGGGTCGAGGGCGCGACGGCGAGGGTGAAGTCCGCCTGCTCGGCGCAGTTGGTGCAGACCAGGGCGAAGTCCTGGTCGGTGGTGTCGCCGTTGTAGGGCACGCCGTCGCCGTTGACGGCGGTGGCGCTGACGGTGATCGTCAGGTCCGAGCCCGGGCTCTGGATGTACACGTTCTCGACGTTGTTGAGGGTGTCGGCGGTCCCGCCCGAGGCCGACCAGCCGGAGGAGAACACGTTGCCGCGGTAGGTGACTCCGCCGCTGACCACCACCAGGTCGAGGTTGTTGACCAGGGCCGGGCTGGCCCCGGCCGCGCCGGCTGAGTCGCTCCACACCAGGGTGACCTTGGCCGGCTGGCCGGCGGCCGGGACAAGAAAGGTGTACACCGCGCTCTGACCGGTGGCGGTCAGCAGCGTCTGCTGGTCCTCGTAGACGTTGCTCAGCCCGTTCCGGATCACGGCGTCGAGGTTGACCCGGCCCCAGCCCTGGTTGTTGTTGGGGATGTTGCCGTTGACCCCGGTACCGCCGGCGATGTCCACCGCGCCGTTGACCAGCAGCGCCTTGACCATGGCCGGGCTGGGGACGCCCCAGCCCTCCTGCTCCCACCAGTCGGCGATCAGGGCCGCCGACCCGGAGACCAGCGGGCAGGCCATGCTGGTGCCGGAGCAGTAGGTGTAGTAGGTGGCGCCGGCGCCGGCCACGGTGGTGGCGCAGCTCGTCCCCGAGTTGCCCCGCCACGACGAGGTCTGCTGCCCGGGCGCCATGACGTTGGGCAGCAGCCGGCCGTCCAGGGCCGGGCCGCGGCTGGAGAAGGAGGCGATGTTGTTGATGGCGCCGATGCGGTAGTTCTGGGTGGCGCCGACGACGATCAGGTTCTTGGCCTCCTTGGGCTCGGTGATGGTGGAGGCGCCCGACCCCGAGTTGCCGGCCGAGAAGACCATGATCAGCGGCTCGGCCGTGGTCGCGGTGTCGAAGTTGCCGTCCCGCACCATCAGGTCGTGGGTGCGGGCAGCCGAGGAGTACCCCTGGGCGCCGGAGGCACCCGTGTACCAGCTGTTGGACGAGCCCATGGCGCCGTTCGCGAGCGAGTCCTTGCTCAGCACCTGCCAGCCGCCCGCGGGCGGCCAGCTCGTGCCGATGAGCGCGTTCTGGATCACCATGCCGGCGCGGGGCGCCGTGCCGACGCCCCACAGGAACCCGGACGGGTCCTGGATGCCGGTGCCGCCGAAGGAGACCCGCGGGTCGCCGAAGATGGCGCCGGCGGTGTGGGTCCCGTGCCCGTCCGTGTCGGTGCTCGCGGCGCCGGCGCCCGCGTAGCTGACGTAGGCCGGCGTGCGGCCGGCGATGTCCGGGTGGGTGCCGTTGAGGCCGGTGTCGACGTCGGCCCAGGTGATGCCGGCGCCGTCCACGCCCTTCTCCGCCAGCCAGTCGAAGTAGCCGGTGAACGGCGTGCCGGGGGAGCCGGTGGTGTTGCCGACCGTGATCTGCGTCGCCACCTCGTCCTCGAGCCCCGGCACCGGCGAGGAGTACTCGACCGCCCACACGGCGGGGATGCGCGCCGCCTCCGGGACGAGGCGGGCGTCGAGGGCGACGACGGCGGTCACGAAGCGCCGGTCGGGCTGGGCCGGGAAGTGCTGCACGACCTCGCCGCCGAGGCGTGAGAGCGCGGCGAGCGTGCCCTCGACCTCGCCGTCGTTGTAGAAAGTGACCGCGACGTTGCGCACCACCCCGGACATCCCCTCCAGGGACGGGCTGACGCGGTACTCCGCCGCGAACGGCCCCTGCCAGCGCACGTAGGGCAGGGTCGCGGCGACCGTGGCGCGGGCCTGGTCCACCCACACCAGGTAGGTGTTGTGCGGGTAGTACTGGAGCAGCTCGACGCCCTCCCCGGCCAGCTCGTCGACCCACTCGTCGCGCACCGGCGCGACCAGCTGCAGCAGGCGGAGGCCGGCGCCGTCCGCGCCCTCGACCGGGGCTCCGGTCGACGGCGCGCCGTCGCTCACCGGGTCGAAGGCGAGGCCGGCGACCCGCACCGTGCCGGCCTCCGCGACGGGCTCGAACGCCACGCCGCTCGCGACCAGGCGGGCGTGGTCCTCCGGCCCGAGCTCGAGCCAGCGGAAGCCGCCGTAGTCGAGGTCGACCACCGGCTCGAGGCCGAGAGCGTCGACGGTGGCAGCCGCCTCCGCCGGCACCCGCACGACCTGCGACGGGGAGCTCGCCGCGGCCGCCGCCGCACCTGCCAGGACTCCCGCCAGGACGACCACGGCCCACCACGCCCGCAGCACGCGCATCTTGCCCCCCTGTCCGTCGCAGGGAGAGAGCGATCCGCTCGCCCCCGACGAGGCGCCCGGGCGGCAGATTAGGGGTCGCCCCCGCCGCGGTCAAGCGCGGCGGACCGCGTCTCAGAAGGTGCGGCCGGCACCGGCGGCGAGCTGCCCCGCCGTCGAGGGCTCGCCGTGGTCTGTTGTCGCCACCGAGAAGGCGCGCGCGGCCACGGTCCAGAACCAGGGGCTCTGCGGCCGGGGCCGGAAGTCCGCTCCCAGCTCGACGCCGATGGCCGGGCCGCCGAACAGCTCGTCGGTGCGGTAGCCGCTCGAGCTGTCCACCATCTGGAAGAGGGCCAACGGCGTCAGGTGGAGGGTCCAGCCGGGGCGGGACGCCAGCCGGAAGCGGGCACCGATGCCGACCTGGGTGAAGGTGAAGCTCTCCTGGTAGCGGCGTGACCCGTACCACCCGCCGTACGGCCACCAGGTCACGTCGGCGTCGAAACGGGCACAGGCCAGGTCGAGCCGCAGCGCCACCGCGGCCGAGGGCGCGGTCTCCACCTGCAGGGCGACGCCGGGGCCGGGGTCCGGCTCGACCTGGGTCGGGTCGCGCAGCTGCGGCCAGTTGATCGCACCGCCGAGGTCGAGCGCGAGCAGCTGGCCCCGCAGCAGGACGTGCGACGGGGGCGGCTCGGCCGCCGCCGCGGCCCCGCTGGCCAGCGTCAGCGCAACGGTGAGCAGAGCCGGGCCGGCGCCTCGAGACGACATCATGACCGCACCTCCGTGCTCCCTGCCGTTGTACGGAGCCGAGTCGCGGGCCGTCACCCGCGTCGACCGCGTCCGGCGGTCCCGCCGGTTGCCGGCCAGTTGCTGACGGTGTTAGGCTCGCGCGGTCAGTCCCCCACCCATGTCCGACCCAGCCGTACCCGCACCCTCCGCCCCGCCCACCCGACGCGCGGCGGCTGCCCCGGGCTCGCCGGCTCTGGCGGCGCTCGTCGCGGCCAGCCTGGCAATGTCCCTGCTCGCGGTC
>CAYTJW010000078.1:0-12625 GCA_964438135.1 uncultured Thermoanaerobaculia bacterium | reverse complement strand
CCCCGGCGCGAGGACCGGCCCCCGCGCCGGGGCGGCCGCGAGCTGCTGGCCACCGACGACACCGGCGGCGACGGTGCGCAGCGCACGGCCGTCCGCGCTCTCGCCTCGGTGCTGGCGGCCTCCGGCAAGCTCCGCCCCGCGGCGCGGACCTTCCTCGACCAGGTCCTCGCGACGGCGGGCCAGGCCCCCCTGGCCGGCCGCGAGGCACGCCGCTTCGCCCCTTCCGAGCTGTTCCCGCCCGACGACCCGGGCCAGGTCCTCGACGCCATGGCCGGCCTGGCCGAGGTGGAGCGACCGGTCAACCCCGAAGCCTGGCACGTCGTGACGGAGTTCGCCTTCGCCTGGGGCCGGTCGGTGCCCGAGCTGGAGGCGCGGGCCGCCGAGCTGAGCACCCGCCGCGGCGTGCCGCTCGTGCGGCTGTGGCTGGCCCTGCGCGACCTGCTCGGGTAGGTGCCTACAGCGGGATGACCAGGGTGAAGGTGCTGCCCGCGTGAGGGCGGCTGGCCAGGGCGATGGTGCCGCCGTGCAGGCGGGCGAGGCTCAGGGCGAGGGCGAGGCCGAGGCCGGTCCCCTCATGGCTGCGGGTGAGGCTGGCGTCGCCCTGCTCGAAGAGGTTGAAGATCCGCTGCCGATCCTCGTCCGCCACGCCCGGGCCGCTGTCGGCCACTGCCAGGTGCAGCCAGCGGTCGGCGCGGACCTCGGCCGGCAGCGGCATCGCCGTGTGCTCGGCCGGCAGACCCCCGCGCACCTCCCCCGACAGCACCACCCGCCCCCCCTCGGGAGTGAACTTGATCGCATTGTCGAGCAGCAGCGACAGCACCTTGCGACAGATGTCCAGGTCGGCCATGACGGTGCGGTCGCTGTCCGAGGCGGCGACCTCCACCCGCACCCCGCGTCGCTCGGCCGCCTCGTGGTGGATCTGCCGCACCTCGTCGAGCAGGGCCGGCAGCGACACCTCCACCGACGTCAACGAGCCGTCGCCGCTCTGCAGGGTCGAGAACTGGAGGATGTTCTCGAACAGGTCGAGCACCCGCGTCGCCGCCTCCTGGATGCTCTGCAGGTAGCGGTGCTGCTTGTCGGACAGGCCGAGCGCGGTGCCGCGCAGCAGCTGGGCGTAACCCAGGATCTGACCGAGCGGCGTGCGCACCTCGTGCGAGATGCCGTTGATGAACTCGGTCTTGAGCAGGTTCGACTCCGACAGGCAGCGCACCAGGCGGCGGTTCTCCAGCACCAGGCGGCGCCGCTCGACGCCGTTGCGCACGGTCTGCACCAGCCGCTCGGCGTCGACCGGCTTGGCCAGGTAGTCGAAGGCGCCCAGCCGGAGCGCCTGCACCGCGCTGTCCAGGTCGCCGTAACCGGTGAGGATGACCACCTGCGTGTCGGGGCTCATGGCCCTGGCCTTGCGGACCAGCTCCAGGCCGCTCGGCCCCGGCATCCGCAGGTCCGTGACCAGAACTGCCGGCTGACGCTCGGCGAGCATCCCGACCGCTTCTTCGACCCGCCCGAACGTGGAGACGACGAAGCCGGCCGACTCGACGACCTCGCGGAGGACGCTCACGACCTCCGGCTCGTCGTCGACCACGAAGACCTCGACCGTCATCCTCGAGCCCCCGCCCGCGGCGGTGACCGAACGAGCTCCCGCTGCGGTGAGGGGAGTGTAGCCCGGATACCTCACCATGTCACCTCGCCGCGGTGCCCACCGGGGCTCCGCCATGGCGACCGTCGCCGACGGGCATTGGCGGCGGGACCCTGCGGGGCGCGAGCCGGGGCGAGGCCCGCTCGCGCCTCTCGCGCTCGCGAGGCCGCGGTCGAGCGGTCCGGATGAGGCCGCCGGCACTCGGTTGGGGCCGAACCTCACCGGGGCTGGGTCAGCGCAGGGGTATTCGCTCTCCTCCAGCGCCAGCGTCACCGGAATGTACACGCAGCGGTCAGGGCACCGCGCGATGCGGAGCTGGTTCAGGCTCGCGGCCAGCTTCATCCGACGGTCCCACAACTGGGTCCGGCGCTCACCGAGGTGCCGTCGCCGCCACCGCTCGGCGGCGAGGCGACGACGCCAGCCAGGCGCAGGTCGAGGGCCAGCACCGGGTCGCCGGTCGAGCTGTCCACCACCGACGACCAGGCGAGGAGGCGGGCGCCGGGGGTGGCGGTGGTCACCACGGCGTACCCGCTCGCCACCTCGGCGTCGCCGGCGACGGCGAAGGCGCGGGTGAGGACCACCAGGCTCGAGGCCGGCACGACCCGCTCGAGCGTGCCGACCAGGCTGCCGTCGCCGCGGTACAGCGCGACCGTGGCCGCGAGGTCCTCGTCGCCCGGATTGACCAGGCCGAGGTTGGTGCGGAACGAGCCCGACTCGGCCAGGCCGGGCAGGACCAGCCGCCCGCCGCCCGTGGCCTCCTCCGCCACCGCCGGCACGCCCTGGCCATAGCTGCCGCGGCCGCCGGGGGTCGAGGTGCGGCTCGCCACCGCCACCGCGCCCGCGGTCGGCACCACGCGCAGAGCTGCGGTGCCGGTCGCGGCGAAGACCGAGGCCACCAGGTCCGCGTGCCGGCGAGACTCGCCCGGGCCGAGCTCGAGGACGACCGAGGTCTGCACCTCCCCCACCAGCAGCTCGAGGCGGTAGGAGGCCGGGGCCGGGCCCGGGTTCGCCACCGCCAGGTCCGAGGTCCAGAACGTCCCGGCCGCGCCGGCGCCGTGCGCCACCGCCGGCACCAGCAGCGGCTCAGAGCTCGCCGCCAGGCCGAGCACCAGGGTCGGGTCGCCGGTCGAGCTGTCGACCACCGAGCCGTAGGCGGCGAAGCGCGCCGCCGGGTCGTCGGACGAGACCACCGCGTAGGCGTCCGCGACCGGCGCCGCGCCCAGGGTCGCCAGCACGCCGTCCTCCTGCAGCCACCCGAGCGGCCCGAGGTCGCGGGAGAAGACGCCGAGGCTCGCCCCCGCGGCGTCGAGCAGCTCCACCTCGAGGGTCAGCGGCGTCTCGCCCGCGTTCACCAGGCCGAGGTTGGAGCGGGAGGTGGCGTCGTGGCGCAGCATCGGCACCACCACGCTGGTCGCGCCCGCGGCGAGGTCGGCCCCAGGCACCGCCGGCACCTCCTGGCCCCAGCTCCCCACGCCGTCGCCGGTGAAGGTCCGCGACGACACCGCCAGCGGTTGCTCCGACGCCACCAGCAACTGTCCGGCCGCGGCGTCGAGGCCGAAGGTCCGCGCCACCAGGTCGTCGCGGTCGAGCTGCCCGCCCGGCGGCAGCAGGAACCGCTGCCAGGTCGGCTCCCCCATCCCGGCCGGCACCAGGCCCAGCCAGACCTCGGCCCAGCCGTCGGCGGTCGAGACCACGTGGAGGTCCGAGCGCCACGACGTGCCCCCCGCGCCGGGCCGGTGCGCCACCGCCGGCACCAGCAGCCGCGCCGCCGACTCCGGCAGCAGGTTCCCCTCGCCGCAGCGGCGGCGGGCGACGACCGGCGACCGGCTGACGCCCACCAGCTCGCGGCCGTCCCACGCCAGGCCCTCGAGGTCGGGCCACGGGAACGGCTCGGCCGTGGTCCAGTCCTCCCCGTCCGGGCTCTCGAGCAGGGTCCCGCCCGGGCTGCCGGCGACGAAACGGTCGCCGGCCCAGGCCAGCTCGGTGAGCTCCACGGTGGCGCCGGTCGCGGCCGCGGTCCAGGTCTCGCCGTCGTCGCTCCACGCGGCCGCCCCCGAGCCGCCGACGGCGACGACGCGGCTGCCGTCGGTCGCGAGCCGGAGCAGGGTCTCGCCGACAGGGTCGAAGTGCCACTCCAGCCCGTCCGCGCTGCGACCGACCACGCCCGCGCCGACCGCCACGACCCGGGAGCCGGTCCACAGCACGTCGCCGAGGGGGCCGGTCGGCGGCAGCGGCACCTCCGCCGGCGGCTCGCCGTCGCGGCTCACCGCCACGGCGCCGGTCGCCGCGTAGCGTTCGCCGACCACGACCACCGCGGCCGGCGTACCGGCAGAGCCGCGCCAGGTCAGGCCGATGTCGAAAACGGGCAGGGCGGTCCAGCTCCGGCCGTCGACGCTCGAGGACACGCTGCCGATCGAGCCGACCGCCAGCCACCGGTCGCCGACCCACGACGCGTCGAGCAGGGTGGCGCCGGTGATCGAGCTCGCTTCCCACCCGACGCCCGCCGCGCTCCAGAGCAGGTCCTGCAGGTAGGTGTACGGCCCGGTCTGGCCGCCCACGGCCACGGTCGTGCCGGAGCTGCCGGCGGCGTCGTAGAACGCCCGCTCCCGGGCCTGCTGGCCGTGCCAGCGCCAGGCGAAGCCGTCAGAGCTCGTGCCGAGGAGCCCGTGCCAGCCGACCGCCACCCACAGCCCCTCGGCCCACGTGGCGTCGAGCACCACCCGCGGGCTCGCCGACGCCTCGCTCCACAGCAGGCCGTCGGCGCTGGTGGCGACCTCGCCCGGGTAGGTCCGGCCGTGAAACTCGGGCCAGCCGCCCGCCGTCAGGAGCGAGCCGCCGCTCGCGGCGACGCAGCCGCCCCAGCGCGGGCCGCCGAGCTCGCTCCAGGCGGCCCCGTCCGGGCTGGCAAAGACCCCGCCGAAGCCGACCGCGACGAATCGGCGCCCGTCCCACGCCACGTCCTGGAAGCTGCGGTCGTCGACCTGCTGCCAGGTCCACCCGTCCGGGCTGCGGAGGAGGCCCTCGCCGGCCGTCACCCACACCCCGCCGCCCGAGGCCACCGCCCGCGGCACGCCGGCCGCGGGCACGGCCAGCGCGGTCCAGGTCTCGCCGTCCTCGCTGCGCAGCAGGTCGGCGCCGACGCCGGGGTCCGCGTGCCAGCCGACCGCGACGAAGGCGTGCCCGTCCCAGGCCACGTCCTCGAGCTCGTACGCCATGACCGGCACCACCCGCCACTCGGCACCGTCCCGGCTCCAGGCGACCTGACCCTGCCGCCAGGAGGCGTACGGGCTCGAGCCGACCGCGACGAAGCGGTCGCCGGCCCAGGTCACCGCGTTGAGGTCGAGGTCGGCCCAGGCCGCCGCGACGGTCCACACCACGCCGTCCTCGCTGACCAGGGCGACCCCCTCGCCGACCGCCACGAAGCGCCCGTCGCCGTACGCCACGCCCCGGAGGGTGGCGTCCGTCGGCCAGGGGAGGACCTGCTGCCAGGGACCGCAGGGTGAGATCGCGGGCACGGCAGCCGCGGGAGCCAGCGACAGGGTCGTCAGCAGAGCACTGAACCAGCGCACGGGGGACATCCTCCGACCAGCATACGCGCCGGGTCGACCAGGCGTCGCGTCGCCCCAGGTCCTGGACGCCTCGACTGGACTGAGTTAACTTAGTTTACTGGGAGGCACGGCCATGGCGGTGGTCAACATCCACGAGGCCAAGACCCACCTGTCGCGGCTGCTCGAGCGCGTGGCGCGGGGCGAGGAGATCGTCATCGCCCGCTCCGGGCGGCCGGTGGCACGCCTGGTGCCGATCTGCCCCGACCGGCGCCGGCCCGGACGGCTGAAGGGGAAGCTGCGCCTGGCCGACGACTTCGACGCGCCGCTGCCCGAGGAGCTGGCCGCCGCCTTCCGGGGCGAACGACCGTGAGGCTCCTGCTCGACTCGCACGCCTACCTGTGGTGGCTGGCGGACGACCCGCGCCTGGGCGGTGCCGCCAGGAGGGCGATCCTCCAGCCCTCAGCGGTGGTCTATGTCAGCGCCGCCACGGTCTGGGAGCTCGCGATCAAGCAGGCCCTCGGCCGCCTCGACACGGGCGACGCCGACCTGGTCGACGAGATCGCGGCCAACGGCTTCGTCGAGCTGCCGGTCGCTGCGGCGCACGCTCGCGCCGCCGCGGCCCTGCCCCGCCACCACGACGACCCCTTCGACCGCATGCTGGTCGCCCAGGCGCAGCTCGAGGGTCTCGAGCTCGTGACCCGCGACCCGGCCTTCGCCGCCTACGGCGTGACGCCGGTGTGGTAGGGCTCTGAGCTCCTCCCGCTCCCGCTCCCGATCCCGATCCCGCGAGGACGAACCGGGTACGGCGAGGACGCTGCGACTGGTGCCAGGTCACCGGCCCACGGCCAGCACCGGATCGCCGCTGGCGGTGTCGACCACCGAGGACCAGGCGAGGAGGCGGGCGCCGGGGGTGGCGGTCGCCACCACCGCGTAGCCGCTCGCGACGTCGCGGTCGCCGGCGACGGCAAAGGCCCGGGGCAGCACGAGGAGGCTCGCGGCCGGCACCACCCGCTCGAGCGTGCCGACCAGGCTGCCGTCGCCCCGGTAGAGTTCGACGGTCGCCTGCAGGTCCTGCTCGCCCGGGTTGACCAGGCCGAGGTTGGTGCGGAAGGCGGCCGACTCGGCCAGACCTGCCAGCACCAGGCGCTCCGCCGGCGCGTCCTCCACCACCGCCGGCACGCCCTGGCCGTAGCTGCCGCCGTCGCCGGGGGTCGAGGTGCGGCTCGCCGCCGCCACCGCGCCCGCGGTTGGCACCACGCGCAGGGCGGCGGTGCCGGTCGCGACGAAGACCGAGGCGACCACGTCCTCGTGCCGGCGCGACGAGCCCGGCTCGAGGGTGAAGACCGGCGAGAGCAGCGTCTCGCCCGCCAGCAGCTCGAGGCGGTACGCGGCCGGGGCGCCGCCCGGGTTCGCGACCACCAGGTCCGAGGTCCAGAACGTCCCGGCCGCGCCGGCGCCGTGCGCCACCGCCGGCACCACCAGCTCCTCGGTCGAGGCTGCCAGGCCCAGCACCAGGGTCGGGTCGCCGGTCCGGTTGTCGACCACCGAGCCGTAGGCGGCGAAACGCGCCGCCGGGTCGTCCGCGGACACCACGGCGTACGCGTCCGCAACTGGCGCCGCGCCGAGGGTCGCGAGCACGCCGTCCTCCTGCGCCCACCCGAGCGGGCCGAGGTCGCGGGAGAAGGAGCCGAGGACCGTCCCCGCGGCGTCGAAGAGCTCGACCTCGAGGGTCAGCGGCGCGTCCCCGGCGTTGACCAGGCCGAGGTTGGAGCGGAAGGCCGTGTCGTGGCGCAGCATCGGCACCACCACGCTGGTCGCGCCCGCGGCCAGGTCGGCCTCGGCCAGGGCTGGCACCTCCTGGCCCCAGGTGCCGGCGCCGTCGCTGGTGAAGGTCCGCGACGAGACCGCCAGCGGCTGCTCCGAGACGACCAGGAGCTGCCCTACCGCCGCGTCGAGGCCGAAGGTCCGCGCCACCAGGTCGCCCCGGTCGAGCTGGCCGCCCGGCGGCAGCAGGAACCGCTGCCACGTCGGCGCGTCGGCGCCCGGCGGCACGAACCCGAGCCACGCCTCGGCCCAGTGCTCGCCCGGGTACACCACGTGCAGGTCGGAGCGCCAGGCGGTCCCGCCCGCGCCTCCCCGGTGCGCCGCTGCCGGCACCACCAGGCGCGGCGCCGACTCGGGCAGGAGGTTGGTCTCGCCGCAGCGGCGGCGGGCGATGGCGCCGTCCCAGGTGACCGCGAGCAGCTCGCGCCCGGTCCATGCCAGGCCCGTGACGACGCGGGGCGGCACGTCCTCCACCTGCGCCCAGGTCTCCCCGTCCGCGCTCTCCCAGGGCCCGCCAGCCGCGGCGACGGCGACGAACCGGTCCCCGGCCCACGTCACCTCCTCGAAGCGGATGGGGGTCCCGGTCTGGGCGGTCGCCCACGACCGGCCGTCATCACTCCACAGCACCGTGCCGGCAGGGCCCACCGCGACCAGACGGCGGCCGTCGAAGGCCAGCTCGACCAGCGCGCTGCCGGTCGGCGTGAAGGCCCACGCCAGGCCATCCGCGCTCCAGCCGACCATTCCCGTCGTCCCGCTCGCGACACCGCTCCCTACCGCCACGAACTGGGTTCCGGTCCACAGGACGTCCTCGAGACTCCCGGCTCCCGACACGGTCGGGTAGAGCCACGCGCCGTCCTGTTCCATGACGGCGACGAACGGCTCCACGGAGTGGCGGACCCCGACCGCGACCAGCCGAGTCGGCGAGCTGGCGGCGGCTCGCCAGGTCACTGCGGGGTCGGGCACGGGCTGCAGGCTCTCCCACTCGCGGCCGTCGACGCTCGCCTCGACCACGCCGTAGTACCCGACGGCCACCCAGCGCTCACCCGACCAGTGGACATCGGTCAACCCCTGGCCGGGGCGGGAGAGGTCACGCCAGCCGACGCGGTCGGCGCTCACCAGGATGGCGGAGGAGTCCTCGAGACGGTCCCAGGAATAGGAGGAGCCGACGGCCATCACCTCGTCGCCGTTCCAGGCGACCTCGGAGAGGCTGTGAGCCCCTCCCTGCCCGTGCCACCGCCAGGACAGGCCGTCCGGGCTCGTGCCGACGAGCCCGCGGTGTCCCACCACGGCCCACTGCCCGTCGACCCACACGGCATCCGTCAAGGCGGCTGCGGTGGCGACCGGCGAAGACCACTCGGCGCCGTCAACGCTCACCGCCAGCAGATGCTGGCCCGCCGAGGGCTCCCACCCGCCTGCCAGGAGCTGGCGACCGTTGCTCGCGATGAAACCTGCGACCAGGGGCGCCGGGAACGTGCCCAGGTGGCTCCAGGTCGCGCCGTCCGCGCTGGCGATGACGTCGTCCGCGGCGAGAGCGACACAACGGCTCCCCTCCCAGTCCAGGTCGAACACCGGGCCGCCGCGGACAACCTCCCAGGCGAGCCCGTCCGAGCTGCGCAGGATGCCGTCGCCGGCCGCGACCCAGGCCCCGCCACCCCGCGCCACGCTGTCGAGCCACCGCGGGCCCGGGCTCTGCACCAGCGCCCACTGCTCCCCGTCCGGGCTGAAGTAGACCAGAGCCGAGCCGCTGCCCAGCTCCTCCGCGCCGACCGCCACGCAGGCCGGGCCGTCGCAGGCCACGCCGGACAGCGCCCCGACGTCCTCGAGGCGGGAGACGTCCCAGGTCGAGCCGTCGCTGCTCGAGGCGACCAGGGGGCTCACGTGCGGGACGTAGCCGCCGCCGCCGACCGCCACGAAGCGGTCTCCGGTCCACACAACGTCGCCCAGGTACTCCAGCCCGGTGGGGCCGAGGCGCTGCGCGCTGCCCCACACCACCCCGTCCTCGCTGACCAGGGCCTCGCGGCCGACGGCGACGAAGCGGCCGTCGCCGTACGCCACGCCCCCGAGAGAGCTGGCCGTCGGCCACGGGTAGACCCACTGCCACGGGTCGCACGGCTCGAGGGCGGGCGCGGCAGCCGCGGGGAGGAACGCCAGGGTCGCCAGGACGGCGCGCACGAGTCTCATGGGAGGACCTCCGTGGGGGATACGGATGCCAGCGACGGGGCGTCGCCAGAGGCGCCCGGGGGAAGGCCGGTATCGTGGTCGGCGCCGCGCGGTCAGTGCAGCGCCTCGCGGCAGCCGGAGTGCTCGAGCCGCGGCGCGAGGCGGGGCGAGAACTCCGCCGGCATGGCGAGCAGGCGGCGAGCCGTGGCGCAGGCCGCGTCCCTGTCGCCATTCGCGACCCAGGCGGCGATGGACAGGGCCTCCGCGAGCGGCAGCGGTCCGCGTCGGGTACGGGCACGGGCACGGGCACGGGTACGGATACGACAGCGAACGACACCCCGGCGCGTCGCGAGTGGCTACAATGCGGGCAGGAGGAGCCATGCGCCGCAACGCCTTCGTCCTCGCCGCCCTGCTCGCGCTCGCGGGCTCGGCCGCCGCCGCGCCGGTCCACCACGCGCTCGCGGTCCGCCTCGACCCGGCCGGCCACCGGCTGGAGGTGGTCGACCGGGTCACGCCCGGCGACGAGGTGCGGCCCGACACCGACGGCGCGCTGCGCTTCGTCCTGCATACCGGCCTGGCGCCGCAGGTGGCCACCGCCGGCTGGGCTCTCGAGCCGGTCGCGGGGCCGGTGGACGAGGCTTTCCTCGGCCAACCCTCCACCGCTGACGGCGCAGAGGGGGTCCCGCTCGAGGGCTTCCTCCTGCGCCGCGAGCAGGGCGCGCCGGAGGAGGTCGAGCTCCGCTACGGCGGGGTGATCCACCACCCCGTCGCCGCCGCCGGCGAGGACTACCAGCGCAGCTTCGCGGAGACCCCCGGCCTCGTCGCCGAGGAGGGGGTGTTCCTGGCCGGCTCGAGCTTCTGGCTGCCGACCTTCGGCGACCAGCTGCTCACGTTCGCGCTCGAGGTCGAAGGCCTCACGCCCCCCTGGGACGTGGTCAGCCAGGGCCGCCGCACCCGCCACGAGACCACCGGCTCGACCCGCGCCACCGCCTGGTCCTGCCCGGACCCGACCGAGGAGGCCTACCTGGTGGCCGGCCCCTGGCACGAGTACCGCGGCGCCTCCGACGAGGTCGAGCTCCTCGCCTTCCTGCGCGAGGACGACCCGGCCCTGGCCCACCGTTACCTCGACGCCACCGACCGCTACCTGCGCCTCTACGGACCCGTCCTGCCGCCGTTTCCCTACCCCTCCTTCGCCCTGGTCGAGAGCTTCTGGGAGACCGGCTACGGCATGCCCGGCTTCACCCTGCTCGGCCCCACGGTGATCCGCTTCCCGTGGATCCTGACCTCGTCCTACCCGCACGAGCTGGTCCACAGCTGGTGGGGCAACTCGGTCTACGTCGACTACGACGCCGGCAACTGGTGCGAGGGACTGACGGCCTACCTGGCCGACCACCTGTTCGCCGAGCAGAAGGGCGAGGCGGCCTCTTACCGCCGGACCACGCTGCAGAAGTTCGGCGACTTCGTCGGCGGCGAGGCGGACGTGCCCCTGACCGCCTTCCGCTCCCGCCGCTCCGCCGCCTCGGAGGCGGTCGGCTACGGCAAGAGCCTGATGGTCTTCCACATGCTCCGCCGGGCGATGGGCGACGAGGCGTTCACGTCCGCCCTCGGCCGCTTCTGGCAGGAGAACCGCTTCCGCCGCGCCTCGTGGGCCGACCTCGAGCGGGCCTTCTCGGCCGCCAGCGGCTCGGACCTCGCGCCGTTCTTCGCCGCCTGGACCGGCCGCGCCGGCGCGCCGACGCTCGAGATCGTCGGCGTCGAGGTCGAGGAGACCGGCCGCGCCGACCACCCCTGGCAGGTGACGGTCCGCCTGCGCCAGGCGGGGCCCGGGGAACCCTTCCCCCTGAGCGTGCCGGTGGCCGTGACGGTCGAGGGCCAGGCCGGGCCGCTCGAGGCCGAGGCGGGGACCTGCGGGCGCGACTGCGCGGTGACCGTCCCCTGCCCGGCCCGGCCGCTGCGGGTGGACGTGGACCCGCGCTTCGACGTCATGCGCCGCCTCGACCCGCGCGAGGTGCCGCCGGCCCTCTCCACCCTGCTCGGCGCCGAGCCGCTGTACGTGCTGCCGGCCGCGGCCAGCGAGGCGGAGCAGGCGGCCTGGCGCGAGCTGGCGGCGGCGTGGGCCAGGCCCGCAGAACCACGGCTCGCCTCGGACCGCGACCTCGAGCGCCTGCCGGACGTGCCGGTCTGGCTGCTCGGCGGCACCAACCGCTTCGCCGACGGGGTCGTGGCCGGCCTCGCCGCGGACCGCGTCGAGGCGACGCCCGACGCCGTCACCATCGCCGCCGAGACGGTGCCGCGCGAGGGCCACTCGCTGGTGCTGGTGACGCGCGCGCCGACCGACCCAGCCGCGGCCGTCGGCCTCATCACCGCCGACCCCCCGGCCGCCATCCCCGGCCTGGCCCGCAAGCTGCCCCACTACTCGCGCTACTCCTACCTCGCCTTCTCCGGCGAGGGGCCGGAGAACGTGCTCAAGGGGAGCTGGCTCCGCACCGGCTCGCCACTGGTGCGCAGCCTCGGGCAGGCGGAGCTCGACCCGCTCGTGCTGCCCGACCGCCCGCCCCTCGCCGCCCTGCCGCCGGCCTTCGACGCCGGCCGCCTGGCGCGGGCGGTCACTGCCCTGGCGGCGCCGGAGATGGACGGGCGCGGACTCGGCTCGGAGGGTCTCGAGCGCGCCACCGCCTGGGTCGAGCGGCAGCTCGGGGACATCGGCCTCGAGCCGGCCGGCGACGACGGCTTCCGCCAGTCCTGGGATTGGACCGGGGGCGAGCCGCCGCGGACGATGCGCCTCACCAACCTGGTCGGCCGCATTCCCGGCGCGGACCCCGCGCTGGCCGCACAACCGGTGCTGGTCATGGCCCACCTCGACCACCTCGGCCACGGCTGGCCGGACGTGCGCTCGGGCAACCAGGGCCTGCTCCACCCCGGCGCCGACGACAATGCCTCGGGGGTGGCGGCGCTGCTCGAGCTGGCCCGCGCCCTCTCGTCCGAGCACGCCGCGCCGCGGCCGGTGCTCGTCGCCGTCACCACCGGCGAGGAGGCGGGGCTGCTCGGCGCGCGCCACCTGCTCGCGGAGCTCGGCGCCGACCGCCGCCCCTCCGCCTGCCTCAACCTCGACACCGTCGGCCGCCTCGGCTCAGGCTCGATCCTGGTCCTCGACGCCGCCTCGGCCCGGGAGTGGCGGCACCTCTTCATGGGCGTGGGCCACACCACCGGCGCGCCGATCGAGGTCGCGAGCCAGCCCCTGGACAGCTCGGACCAGGGCGCCTGCGTCGAGCTCGGCGTGCCCGGGGTGCAGCTCACCACCGGGCCGAGCGCGGACTACCACCGGCCCACCGACACCGCCGACCGGGTCGACTCGGCCGGGCTGGCGCGGGTGGTGGAGGTCGCCCGCGAGGCGGTCGGCTACCTCGCCGCCCGGGTCGAGGCGCTGCCCGCCGCGGCCGGCGGCGCCGGCCCGGCA
>CAYTJW010000077.1:0-12676 GCA_964438135.1 uncultured Thermoanaerobaculia bacterium | reverse complement strand
GGCGGTGGGACGAGGCGCTGGTGGTCGTCGACCAGCTCGAGGAGCTCTTCACCCTCAACCCGGAGCCGGTCAGACAGCGCTTCGTCGCCCTGCTGCGGCGGCTGGTGGACGCGGCCGGGATCCACGTGGTGCTGGTGGTGCGCGACGACTTCCTGCTGGGGTGCCACCACTACCCGGAGCTCGCCCCGATCTTCAGCGACCTGACGCCGGTGGGGCCGCCGGCCGGGGCGGAGCTGCGCCGGGCGGTGACCGGGCCGGCGGCGCGTCGGCTGTACGGGTTCGAGAGCGACCTCCTGGTCGACGAGATGGTCGGGGAGGTGGCGGCGGAGCGGGGGGCGCTGCCGCTCGTGGCGTTCGCCATGTCGCGGCTGTGGGAGCTGCGGGACCAGGAGCGCCGGTTGCTGACGCGGGAGGCTTACGAGCGGATCGGCGGGGTCGGCGGGGCGCTGGCGCAGCACGCCGAGGCCACGTTGGAGGCGATCGGGGCGGAGCGGCTGCCGGTGGTGCGGGAGCTCTTCCGCAACCTGGTCACGGCGCAGGGCACGCGGGCGGTGCGGGAGGTGGGGGAGCTGCTCTCGGTGTTCGAGGAGACCGGGAGGGAAGACGCCCGGTCGGTGCTGCGCGCGCTCATCGACGCGCGGCTGCTGACCTCGTTCGAGGACGAGGCGGCCGAGGCGGCCGGGGGGGGCACGCGCCATCGGGTCGAGATCGTGCACGAGTCGCTGCTCCGGGCCTGGCCGCGCCTCCAGCGCTGGCAGGCCCAGGACGCCGAGGGGGCGCTGCTGCGCGACCAGCTGCGCCAGGCAGCGCACCTGTGGGAGGAGAAGGGGCGTCCGCGGGACCTGCTGTGGAGCGGAGCGTCCTTCCGCGAGTACCTGGTGTGGCGGGAGCGCTACCCGGGCGGCCTGTCCGCGGTCGAGGAGGCGTTCGGCAGGGCCATGGTCGCGCTGGCCGGACGGCAGCGGCGGCGGCGGCGGATCGGGTTGGGCGCGGCGCTGGCGGTGGCCGTCAGCGTGGCCCTCGTTGTCAGCGTGCTGTGGCGACGCAGCGTGGCCGAGACCCGGCGCGCGGAGGCGGCCAAGCTGCTCGCCCTGGCCCAGGCGCGGCTCGCGGAGGACCCGACCGAGGCGCTGGCGCTGACCACCGCGAGCCTGGAGCTCGAAGACACCCGGGAGGCGCGCGAGCTCGCGATGCGGACGCTCGAGACCGCACCGCCGGCGCTCGAGCTCGACATGGGCGAGGACGAGCTCCCGGTCCCGAGCTTCAGCCCGGACGGCCGCCATGTCGCCGTGGCCGGTTACGCGCCCGAGGTCCGGGTGTGGTCCGCGGACGGGCAGGGGCCGACGCTGCTCGGTGGGCACTCGACCACCGCCACTGGCGTGAACACATCGATGTGGGCGGCGGAGGACCTGCTCGTCATCGGTCAGGAAGCGCTCGTCGGCGGACCCGCGTTCGGCGACCGCGTGCAGGTGTGGTCGATCCCTGGAGGGAAGCTCCTCCGGGCAGTCGACTTCGGCTCGCCCGGGTACTGGAGGGTCGGGCCCCGGCGCCTCTTCGCCCACGTCGTCCAGGGGGGGGGCCGGACCGCCGGATCCTGCTCACGTCGTGGCGGTTGCCGGACGGCCAGGCCGAGCTCCTCGACACCCTGCCCGGCGCGGAGCTCGCCGGCGTCTCTGGCCTCGACGCCGCACCGGACGGCTCGGGGTGGGTGGTGGCCAGGGGCAGCGCGGTGTACCTCCACCCGAGCGACGGTCGAGGGCGCGAGAGGCTGCTCGACGAGCTCGGGGCGGGCGTGACCGTGGCGTCCTTCGGGGACACCGGCGTCCTCGCTCTCGACGGGGCCGGCGGCGCCCGGCTGTGGTCCTTCGGCAGTGGCGCGCCCGGTCGGGTCTGGGCGATCCGCCGTCCCGCCGGCGCCACGCGGGCCCTCCCGGACTCGACCGGGCGCAGGGTTGCGAGCCTGGGCCCGACCAAGCAGTCGCTGCGGGTATGGGAGGTCTCGGGACTGCCCGGGGCGGGGCCGCTCGAGCTGCGTCGGAGCGGCTCCTGGTACGACCCGGACTTCGCCTTCCACCCGACCGGCAACTGGTGCGCCGCCACGACCCGCCAGCATCGGCGCCTGACCTTCTGGCCGCTCGCTCGGCCGTACCCCAGCGTCGTCGAAGGCTACACGTTCCCGCGCTACCGTCGGCCGCTCGCCTTCAGCCCGGACAGCCGCTGGCTGGCGACGGGTTGGGGGGAAGGGGGCGCCCGGCTGGTGCCGGTCCCAGGGGGAGACCCCACTGCCGTGCGGGAGCTTCGTCCGCCGGGGGAAGTCGACTCGTGTGCGGACATCCGCTTCGACCCCGAGGGACGCTATCTCTTCCTCGTCTTCATGAGCACCGCGTGGGCCGTGCCGCTCGACGGCGGGCCGTGCCGTCAGGCTGTCCCCAGGGTCCCGCCCCGCAATCTCGAGCAGGGCGCCGTCTCGCCCAGCGGCGCACGGGTCGCGAGCGCCTTCTTCATGGGCGACGAGGCGGAGGTTCTGTACCTCTTCGACATCGCGACCGGCGCCCTGCAGAGCTTCCCGCTGCCCCGGCCCGAGAGACCGACCGGCCTTCCAGGCGGCGTCAACAGCCTCGAGTTCCTCGACGAGCAGACCCTCCTGACCATGGGCTGGGGCGGCCTCTTCCGCTGGGACCTCGCCACCGGAACGCACCAGCTGGTGGCGGCGACGGACGGGCACATGCGAATGCGGGTGAGCCGGGCCGCCGGCGCGGCGGTCACCTGGGCCTGGGGCTCGGACCTGACCCCGGGCCTCGAGATGGTCGACCTGGCCACCGGGGCGAGCCGGCCGCTTCGCCAGTTCGGCGACGACGTCGAGTCGGTCGACCTCGACCCCTCGGGTGTCGTCGTCGCGACCGGCAGCGCCGACGGGAGCATCCGGGTCGGCCGCCTCTCAGGCGCCGAGCCGCACCTGCTCCTGGGCCACACCGGCAACGTCTTCAGCGTCGCCATCTCCCCGGACCTGCGCTGGGTGGCCTCGGCCGGCGAGGACGACACCCTCCGCCTGTGGCCGATGCCGGACCTGTCGCAGCCGCCGCTGCACACCCTGCCGCACGACGAGCTACTGGCCACGCTGCGCTCGCTGACCAACCTGCGCGCGGTGCGCGACCCGGTGGCCCCAGGCGGCTGGACGGTCGAGCTCGGCTCCTTCCCGGGCTGGCGGACCGTGCCGGAGTGGTAGCGCCCCCCGTTCAATCCCGGCGCTCTCGCGATCCCGCCTGTGCCGGCCCGGGAATCCGTCACCTTCTGCAACCGAAGATGGTCCTCCTGTTTGAACGCAGGAAACGTGCGGAGAGTGTTGGCCCGCGATGGAGGGATGCACTCCCGAAGCTGCGCAGGCTCCAGACTGGGGGGGCGCGCTGGCAACGGTTGCGGGACGGGATTGGCCGCGCGGGAGACCTCGTGTCGGCGACCGGAGGTTGGAGGTTCAGTGCGGATTAGGTAGACGTAAATGTAACGACCTCCTCGAGTTCGAGGAGGTCGTATATGTCGTGGTTGCGGGGGCAGGATTTGAACCTGCGACCTTTGGGTTATGAGTTCCTTTCGCACGACGGCTACTGGCCTTGAGCGGTCTGAACTAGTCTTGATGAAATGATTGAATCCACATTACTTGAATGCGTGACGATCGCGGCGAGTTTCGAGTGGTTTGGGGTGGTCTTGAATGACCTAATCACCACTAACATTGCAGAGACCTTGCGAACCCTGTGGTACCATCTTCTCCATGGCGCGCGGCCAGAAGCCGGGCTGGAAGCTGGCGCAGAAGGTGCCGAAGGAGCGCCCGACGAAGGACGTCCGGGTGGAGCGCGGGGTGTGGTACCGGCCTTCCGGGCGCTTCATGGTGTTCCTCTACCACCGGAGTCGGGAGATCTACGTCGGCACCTTCGCAACGATCCAGGAGGCCGTCGACGCCCGGGAAACCCGCCGCCGCGAGCTGCAGCTCGGGCGACCTGTCGTCCGAGTTGCCAGCGGGCGCATGCTCCTCAACGACTTCGCCGAGAAGGTCTACTTCCCCGAGACCGCCGCGCTGCGCAAGGCGTCGACGGCGAGGGCCGCGCTCTCGCGCTTCACCAAGCACATCAAGCCCGCGTTCGCCGACGTACCGCTCCGTGACGTGACCTACGAGGGCCTCTGCGCGTTCAGGGCCAAGTTACTGACCTCGGCCAAGTCCGGCCAGACACGCCGCGAGGTGCTGCTCGTGCTCAAGGCCATCCTCGAGGAGGCGAAGGACCGCGCCCTCATCCCGGCAAACCCCGCCGTCGGGCTCAAGCTGCCGCCCAAGGAGGCGACTCAGGTGACCGTGCCCTCCTACGAGGTGGCGGTGCAGGTTGTCGAGGCCATCGCCCAGCCGGTGGGCCGCATGCTCGCCCAGCTGCTGCTCTACGCCGGGCCACGCATCAACGAGGCGCTGGCCCTGCGGTGGGACGACATCGATCTCGAGGCCAAGACGCTGTTCATCTCCCGCTCCATTGACCAGCTCACCGGGGCTTTCGTGTCGCCAAAGACCGCGGCCGGGGTCCGGACGGTCGAGCTGCCCGACGAGCTGGTCGAGCTGCTGCGTGCCTACCACGCGGGGCAACTGGCGGGCGAGGTCACCCGGATCGACCCGTGGATCTTCCCTGCCCAGGAGAGCCGAAGCGCCGACCGGCCGCCAGTGCTGCATGACCGCAATTTCGTGAACCGTTGCTGGAATCCGGCAGTCAGGGCCGCTGGCTGCGAGCCCTTCTCACCCCACGCGCTGCGGCATGTCTACTGTTCCGTTCTACTAATGCGCGGTGCCCCAGTGACTTACGTCAGCGCCCAGGCCGGCCACGCCAACGCCGGCTTCACCCTCAAGCAGTACGCCCGCTTCCTGCGCTCGGCGAGCGAGAGCGGCCGCGAGTATCTCAAGAAGGCGTTCGGCCCGGCGCCGGGCGCGCCTCCAACGGCACGGTGATCTCCTCCCTGACGATGAGTCGGCGCTCCGAGCCTCGGACCGACCATGCGGAAACCGTGTAGACGCCCTGAGAGTAAGCGTGGGGCGTCGCGTGCATTCGCATGACCTCGGGAACGAGGAACGCCTCCCAGGTGTTACCGAGGGGGGCAGGTGGGATGCCAGTTGCGCTGGACCCATCTCCGAAGTCCACATCGACCCGCCGCCCGATCGAATCGCGCGCCGCCGCCATGACGCCGACTGTGAAGCGCACATCGGCTGTCGGACAGGAAAGCAGGATTATGCGGGGACGGTTCGGCGGCGAATCCGGAAGGCCGGCCCAGCACCCGCCCGGGTTGATCCCATCAGAGTGCGTTACTCGCAGCGCAAGGAGCCCGTCTACAACGTCATCCCTGCTTCCCTGGTATGTGCGACGAATCTGCCCCTGCTCCGTTTCGGTCGTCACGTCGATCTGCGGTACCGGAGAACCGACCGGCCTACCGGTAATCGGATCGAGTTCAGTCAATAGACCATCGGTGCGCTGGCCGATCGGTGGGTTCCGGGCTTCGTGGTACTCAACGAACTCGATGTCCACGTCGCAGGTGCCTGGGTCGTACGGATCGTGATACGTGTGGGCCGTCTCGGGCGCTGCAGTGAGCCCCGTCGTCACGACGCCGCCCTCTCTGATCCACCACCGCCAGACGATGTTCGAGTCGCTCGCAGCTCGAAGGAGCCGCGTGGGCGTGAAGATGAGCCGCGCCCTCTGGCTGCCATCGGACCAGACCTCAATGGTGCCAGCGAGTCGCGGCTGGTCGATCGGCCGTGTGTCGATGAGGTGCATCCCCGCCGGCCGGCCCGAGACGGGCTGCCCCTGGCGCTGCGGGTCGCGGTGGAGCCAGCCCACGAGCGACTTCACCAGGTAGTAGCCCGCCACCGCCGTCCCGCCGAGCAGCAGGAGCAGGAGGACCATCTTCGCAGTCTGCGACATGGCACTGTATTGCGCGGCCACGTTGCGTCGCACCCGCTGCGCGAAGGACTCCAGGCCCTGCGCCTCCAGGACGCCGATGACCGCGTCCGCTTCCCTGTGCCTCCCCAGCAACCGGAACCGCGTGAGCGCCGCGCAGAGCGCGTCGTACGCCTCCCGACTCCAGGTGATCGAGCGCCTGGCCGCCGCGAGCTTGTCTTCGAGCGGGTTGCGCGCCGCCCTCGGATCGAGACCATCGACCGGCACCGGCTGGTCGCCCTCGAGGACGCGGAGCCAGACGCCGACCTGGGCGTAACCACCCTCGCCCCGCTCGCCTGACGCCGGCGGCCGGCCGCTGACCCCATCCGTGGATCGGTAGACGCCCCCCTCGATCACCCGCTGCGCCCGGCGCGCCCCAGGGTCGGTGTCGGTCGCAGGGAAGCTCCACGGCGCAGGCTTGCGAGTCGAGAGCGCCTTCCGGAGCGCGGCCGCAGCGTTCTCCCAAGACTCACGGGTTCCGCGCGGGTCACGGAGCTCCGCCCACGCGCGATCCGGCAGGCACACGAGCAGCGTCGCGTCAGCTGGATCTGGCTGGACGTGCCCCTCGGCAGTCGCGCGAATGAGCGCTGAAACAGCCGTTTTCGTGACGTACCCGTAGATCCCGCCCGCCCCTCGTCCCTCTCTGAGTGCACCGAGGATGCGGCGTTGGTTGCCCTCGAGGAGCCTGGCGAGCGCAGCGGGAGTCACGGAGAGGCCCTCGTCACCCTGACCATTGTCGCTCACGCGCGCGCCACCGAACCGACCCTCCCTCACGTTTCAGTCCAGCGCAACGGTCACGTCCCGCACGCACCGCCCAGCGCGCCAGCGCGCTGCTCCCGTCAGCGTCGTCGCGGCTCACGCTCAGCGCAGGTCGTTCGCGCACTGTCAGTCACATTCGTGAGAAGGTCGCCAGCACGCGCGAGGGGGTCGAGTCTGGCGTTGGCCACTTTGGAGGGGCCGAGATATGAGAGAGCCAACAGCTCCACACCCACCCCCCGGCGTCCGGATGGCGTACTGCCCGCTGTGCGACGGCGTCCACCCCGACTGCCCGACGCTGACGGTTGCAGGCGTGGCGTGGGCGACAAACTACGCCGTGTCAACAATTTACAGTTACTTGTCGCGCAAGCTCATGCCCGAGCCCATCCGGCGCTCGAAGGGGAGTGCGCCGCGCTGGACGCCATGCGAAATCTACCGCTGGCAGCGGAACGGCGGCGCGACCACCACCACCGAGACAGGAGAAGGGAGGACGACATGAGGCGCACCGCGAACACCCTGCTGCTGGCTCTGGCTGCCAGTGCCGCCGCGACGGCGTGCTCGGCGGCGCCGGCGAGCACGCCCGGCGATGATGCGCTCGCGGGCGGCTACACCCAGGTCCTCTTCGACGTGACAAAGCTGAGCCCGCTCGAGCTGCCGCAGGTTACCGACACCACCCAGGAAGTCGTCGAGGAAGCGGTGAAAACCCCGGGCAGCATCGTCGACTTCTTCGTCCTTGACAACAGCAGTGCCCACCTCATCTACCACCTCGAGACCGTGGCCCCAAGCGGCCGCAGCAAGCAGGCGATCGAGACGTACCGCCGCCGCACCGTCTCGGTGGCCACCGAGACGGTGACCAACATCGTGGGCGGCATCCTGGCCAGCCCCGACCGCTGCACCTCGACGCAGATCCTGGCGGGGGCGGCCAAGCTCATGAAGTGGAAGCCGCCGGGTGTCCCCTCGGTCCTTATCATCTGTGGGAGCGACCTCGCCGAGGTCTCTGTCGGCATCTGCCTCGAGAGGAGCATCCCCTCGACGAAGACGTTCACCGTTGCGGCAGAGGTCCGCGGTCTCAGCGGCGCAATGGCGGGCGTGTCCGTCATCGCCGTCTTCACCGACTCGACCCGCCTTGACGCCGTCAAGCCCGGGATGTCGCGCGAGGTCGAGCGGCTGATCGTGACCGCGTTCAAGGAGATCGGCCAGGCCACCGACGTTACCGTGATCAGCGGACCGCTCGACTACAAGCGAATCGGCAGGCGAAGGAGCCGGGGGCGCCGCAAGCCGCCGCTCCTCTCCCGCATCCGTTCCGCTCTGGGCCGTGCCTTAGGTCGCTTCACGGAGGACGGTGGGCGGCTCATCGAGCTCGCCGATCTCCCTGCCCCCGAGCCGGGCGTTACGCTCGCCAACTACGTGAAGGCGGTCTACAACAGGCCCGAGCCTCCCAAGCTCGAGCCACACAAGCACACCGACCAGGCCTCCAAGGTCCACGACTCCCTCCTCGGTCCCGAGGTCGCTGACCAGAAGAAGGTCGTCGAGGACCTCCGCGCCAAGAAGGACAGCAGGCTGCCCGTCGCAGCCTTGGTCACCATGCTGGTGATCAGCGTGGTGGCTGAGCTGGTGCTCTCCGATCTGCTGTACTACGAGCTCAACTTCAACCGCCCCTTCTCGACCTTCATGGCTATCGGGGTCACCCTCCTCTTCGCAATGCTGACGTGGCTCCTCCTGAAGACCCAGAAGCCCCTCGTCGCCTTCGTGGTCTGTGGCGTGCTGCTGGCCGGACTCATCGCCTTGGCCGTGCTCAGGACTGAGGACGTCAACATCGACGAGAACTCCACCGCCGCTCACCAGTGGGCTCTCGTGACCATCTTGCTGATCGGAGCAGGAGGCTTCCCCTTCGTCGCCGCAGGGTTGGGTATCGAGCTTGAGAAGGCCTGGCCACTGAAGAAGGCGCTGGACGCCGCGGAGGACAAGCTCGACGAGCTGCAGACGCGCATGGAAGAGGGCCGTGCATACAACCAGAAGGTCCACGCCGACCGCCGCAAGTGGCAGGCCGACATCAATCACATCTCCGCGCTGGCCAAGGCCAAGTACCCCACAGCCTTCGAGCCCGAGCCCGAGGATGACCCCGACGCGGAGGCCAACGCCGTGGTCGACGCCGAGGCCGGTGACGGCACGGACATCACCGCCGACTTCGACTACGTGGACGACGAGGGGGACGACGATGTTGTATGAGACCCCCCAGTTGCCCGCCGGCCTCGCCGAGAAGGAGAGCTACAGCCTGCTCATCTACTGGGCCGGTGATGGCGCTCACGCCAGCATCAAGGCCATCGTGAAGTTCGCCCGGGCCGCCTCACCCAAGCGGGTGGACGTCGTCGTGCAGGACCCCCGCAACAGGAAAGCCGCGGAGCTCGTCGCTCGCCTGCGCCACGCCGGGGTCAACGCCACGGCTGTGCAGCGCCGGCCCGAGGACCTGCCCAAGGAGTGGTACGCGCAGTTCGACGTCATCGCGGTCCAAGCCGACCGTGCGATCGTGACCGCGATCTTCCTGAAGCTGACCCTCGACACCAACGTCAACCTCGTATCCTACTACCACGTGAAGTTCCCCGACGGCTCCCTGCTCTCGATCGCCCACGCCGTCGTGCCGGGAGACGACAGGTCCCGACTGGAGGCCGCCAATCTCGCCGAGTGGATCGAGCGGGTCTCGGCGCCCGGCCGCAAGGTCTTCGACGGGTTCAACTCGACGGCGGTCGCCGCCGCCGCCCTGTGCCGCGGGCACCACGCCAAGCACGCCGCCGAGACCATCAGGCCGATGGCGGAGCGGGTCCACCACGAGCGCCACGCCCACGAGGCGGCCGTGAACGGGCACCCCATGCTGCCGTTCATCGTCGTCCCGCGGCCGCTCGGTGCGGGAGACGCGCTGGCGCTCGCCCAGCGGGCGGCCCAGGACAACCCGAGCATCCTCGAGCACGGCAGGGGGTTCGAGGTCGTTCAGCTGTTCGGCGAAGGTCTGGCGTTCCACGATATCTACGTGGCGCCTGCCGGCAACGCCGTCCAGGTCGTGCGCACCAGGGTGGTCCTCAGCGCCGACCTTACCGGCCGGATCTGCGTGTCCGACTGACCGGTAGAGAAGGACAGCACTCCACCGGCGGTGGGGCCCACAAAGCCCCACCGCCTTCTTGTTGGTGGCACCGGTGGTGGGGTGCTGCGCGTCGGCCCCATCGGTAACATGGGCACCATGGCACACCACCGCACAGCACCAGCGCCGATCACGCCCGAACACATCGCTGCCGCCCGCCGCGCGTTCGAGGAGAACGCACCCGGGGACATCTTCTACCGGGCGGCAACGGAGCTGGTCCGCCTCGCCCTGGCGGCGGCGACCACGCTCAGCCTGGCCGAGGCGGTGGCGGTGCTCCTTCAGTCCTGGAACCAGTCCTACTACCGGTACAACAGGTTTACGCGCGAGCACCTCGAGGCCATTGAAGACCTAGTCCGGGACCACGGTCGGACCCTGGCGGCGCTACGCGAGCGGCAGATTGCCGACCTGGCGCCGGAGCACGGGATGACCGCGAAGGCGGTCTTCATCGCGTTCGAGGCGGTGCTTGGGCCGGTCGGCGCCGCCAAGAGTCTGCACCTCCTCGCGCCCCAGCTCTTCCCGCTGTGGGACCGCGCCATAGCCGAGGCTTACGGGCTATCACTCGACAGGACTGGTACAAACGGTGACCGGTACTGGTCGTTCATGCTGATCAGCCGCGACCAGTGCCGTAGCCTCGGCGGCCATCTCCCGCCGGGCACCAACCCCCTGAAGGCGATCGACGAGTACAACTACTGCCACTTCAGCAGGAAGTGGATCTGACCGGCAAGTGGCCCGGCAACCGGTCGGCGATGTGATCTCAACCCCTCGTTGGTGTTACGCTTTCCCCTGTGAATGCTGCTGCGGAAGACCAACCCATCCTCAGCGTCCCCGAGCAGGGCCAGCTCGTCACCGTGCGGCAGAGGCGCTACGTGGCCACCGACGTCGCCGAGTCGGCGCTGCCCGACGGCGCGCTCACCGCGGTGGCCGGCGGCACCGAGCACCTGGTCACGCTGTCGTGCCTCGAGGATGACGCCCTCGGCGAGGAGCTGCAGGTCATCTGGGAGCTGGAGCCCGGCGCGCGGGTGCTCGAGAAGGTGGACCTGCCGCCGAACCCGACGGCGTTCGACGACCCGGCCAGGCTCGACGCCTTCCTCGACGCGGTCCGCTGGGGGGCTGCCTCGTCGGCCGACGTGAAGGCGCTCCAGGCCCCGTTCCGCTCCGGCATCGACATCGAGGACTACCAGCTCGACCCGGTGGTGCGCGCCATCCGCATGCCGCGGGCCAACCTGCTCGTGGCCGACGACGTCGGGCTCGGCAAGACGATCGAGGCCGGCCTCGTCATCCTCGAGCTGATCCTGCGCCACCGCGCCCGCCGCATCCTCATCGCCTGCCCGTCGAGCCTGCAGCTGCAGTGGCGGGACCAGATGCGCGACAAGTTCGGGCTCGACTTCCGCATCGTCGACTCCGAGCTGCTGCGCCGGCTGCGCCGGGAGCGCGGCATCCACGCCAACCCCTGGAAGCACTTCCCGCGGCTCATCACCTCGATCGACTTCCTGAAGCGCGAGCGGCCGCTGCGGCTGTTCCGCGAGACCCTGCCCAGCGAGGGCGAGGCGGTCTACCCGCGCCGCTACGACGTGCTGATCGTGGACGAGGCCCACAACTGCGCGCCGTCCGGCCGGGGCAAGTACGCCACCGACTCGCAGCGCACCCAGGCGCTGCGGACCATCACGCCGCACTTCGAGCACAAGCTGTTCCTCACCGCCACCCCGCACAACGGCTACGTCGAGAGCTTCTCGGCCCTCCTCGAGCTGCTCGACAACCAGCGCTTCGCCCGCGGCACGGTACCCGACCGCAGGCAGCTCGACGCCGTCATGGTCCGCCGGCTCAAGTCGGAGCTGAAGGACTTCGCCGGCGCCCCGAAGTTCCCGGTACGCACGCTCGAGGCGATCGAGGTCGACTACCCCGCCGAGGAGAAGGCGGCCCACGCCGCCCTCAGGCGCTACGCCGAGCTGCGCGGCCACGGCACCCGGGACACGGCCGAGCGGATCGCCACCGAGTTCGTGCTGCTGACCATGAAGAAGCACCTGTTCTCGAGCCCCGCCGCGTTCGCCTCGACCCTGGCCCGGCACGAGGAGACCCTGAAGGCTGTGCGCCGCCGCAAGGTCGAGAAGGCCCCGACGATCAGTGCGCTCCAGCGTCAGATCGCCGACCTTGCCGAGGATTACGCAGACGACAGCGAGGCAGAGGAGGCCACCGGCACCACCGTCGACAGCGCGACCCGCCTGTTCCGCGAGACGACGGACGAGGAGGCCCGGCTCCTGCGGGAGATGCGCCAGTGGGCCGACCGCGCCGCCGTCGGGCCGGACGCCAAGGCGCGCATGCTCGTCGACTGGCTCAAGAAGACCGTGCGGCCGGGCGGCGCCTGGTCCGACACCCGGGTGATCGTCTTCACCGAGTACCGCACCACCCAGAAGTGGCTCCAGGAGCGCCTCGCCTACGAGGGGTTCGGCAGCGAGCGGGTGACCCTGCTCTACGGCGGCATGGACCCCAAGCAGCGCGAAGCCGTGAAGGCGGCGTTCCAGTACGACCCCAAGCAGAGCCCGGTGCGCGTCCTGCTCGCCACCGATGCGGCCTCCGAGGGCATCGACCTCCAGAACTACTGCTCGCGCCTCGTCCACTACGAGATCCCGTGGAACCCGAACCGCATGGAGCAGCGAAACGGCCGCGTCGACCGCCACGGCCAGCACGCCGACAGGGTTGAGATCTACCACTTCGTGGGCCGCGGCTTCCGGGATCGCGAGCGCACCGGCGCCTACATCAAGCCGGGCGACCTCGAGGGCGACCTCGAGTTCCTGCTCCGCGCCGCCAAGAAGGTCCAGGCGATCCGCGAGGA
>CAYTJW010000076.1:0-12704 GCA_964438135.1 uncultured Thermoanaerobaculia bacterium | reverse complement strand
GCCTGGGCCACGTCACCCGTCGGCACGACCGCGGCGGCCGCAAGAGCCAGCACGCAGAGGGGTGCTCCCCTCGTCACACTCCTCGCTGTCTCGGCTGTCATGACGGCCCTCTCGTCGAGGGTACCACGCGACCCACCGGCACATTGCATCGGCACCGGCTCCGTCGCTCCCTTTGAGGAACGACAGCACCTTGTGGCGAAGGAGCTTCTCCGCGGCGTCGGGGTCCACGAACGGGACCGGGACCCACCGCTCGTCCCTGTCCCATCCGCCGCGCGGTGCGATCGCGTGAGCATGCGGGTTCAGCCCGAGACTGTCCCCGGCCGTCTGCACCGCGACCACCATGCCGAAGCGGAACCCGTCGACCTCCCCCGCGGCCGCGGTCACGAGCTCCTGCACGGTCTCCCAGGCAGCGTGGCAGAGCTTGCCCAGCAGATCACGGTGGTGCAGGAAGTAGGGTCTGGTCGTCTCGGGCAAGGAGAAGGTCCGGAGGCAATGGCCTACGGGTTCGAGCACCTCGTCGCGCAGGAACGCGGCGGAGCCGGCGGCCCGATTCGCGCCGCAGGACGGGCAGAGCCCACGGCCCTTGCGGCTGCACGCTGCGAGATGCTCGGCGTGGCAGTCGCGACACCGGACCCGCGCCAAGCCCGGCTCGACGACGCCGCAGTCGAGGTGGCGAGCAACCACCTCGTCGACGAAGCCGCGCCAGTGGCCGCGCCGCGCCTCGAAGCGCTCCTCCCACTGCCCCTTGACCTCTTCGTAGTGGGCCTCGACGAGACGGTCCCGGGGTGTGGCCTGGGGCAAGCGCGGCCGGTAGAGACGGGCGGCAGCGCACTCTGCGGACAGGGAAGCTTCCTTCCCCAGCGTGGACGGGTCAGCTCAGCGTCGCTTACCCATCACAGACCGATGGTCAAGGCGCCCGCCGCCGTGGCTACGGCGGCGAGGGCGACGACCAGAACCCCTGTCTCGACCGTGGCGGAGATCGACACCACCTTGGGGTCGTGGCGCTCGACGGTGACGTCGCTCTGCCAGACCAGGGCGCCAAGGTTGTCGTAGAGCCTGAGCCGCAGCGTCTCGTCGGAGAAGCCGGTGTGCCAGAACCCGACGTTGGTCCTGAACCCGCTCGAGCCGGCAACGCCGTAGCTCTTCACGCCGCTGAAGTAGCCCACGTAGCTGCCGAGGAAGCCGGCGAGCGGGTCGGCCTGCGGGATCTCCTGACCGTGGGTCCCGCTCCCGCCGCCGGTTTCGGCCGCCATTCCCGCGATTCCCGTCACGCTCGAGGTAGTGCGGGTCTTCGCGCAGGTCGACGCGCAGCTCAGCTCGGCCGGAGCGCGGATCCCGACTTCGGATCTCCTCATCGCCGCCACGGCGTTGTGCCGCGGCGACCAGGTCGTCACGGGCGACCCCCGCCACTTCGACCGGGTTCCGGGACTGAGCGTCCTGCGCCTGGAGTGACCGTGCTCGCGGCTGCGGCGGGGTACGCGCAGGGGTGGGCACGGAACGCGGCGGCGGGATCGACCACCGTCGTCCGCCTCGGCCCGCGCGCCACCGCGGTCGTGCTGCGCCTGCTCGACGCCGACAGGGTTCCGGTGGAAGGCGCCGCGGGATCCGGGGCACTGCCGGTGCCGGTGGCCGGCGGCTGGTGACCGACGCCGAGGTCTTCCAGGAGATCCTCCAACGCTACGTCGCCATCGACCGCCCCGATGTCTGAACCGACACGTTGCGGAGTCGCTGTCTGGGAGCCGCCTCGTCAGCAGCTGCCGCCCCACATGTGTATGATGGCCGGGAGACCGCTGTCGTTTCAGATTGGGGCGCCGTCTGATGCTGTGGTTTCGCGAGCTTGCGGCAATCGTGCTGACCTCGGTCGGGGCCGCGCTCGCGGCTCTGCCGTTACCGGCACAGCTGGCGGGTGAACGGACGGCTCAGGTCGTGAGCTTCGAGGTCGCGCCGGCTCCCTTCACCGAGGAGGCGGCCCCGACCGAGCTCGGGGAGCGGTTCGTGGCGCTCACCTCCCAGGGGCTGGGGGGGCCGTGGTGAACCGTCGACCCGTGCGTGACGTGAACGGCGTCGTCATTCGTCGAAGAAGCACAACCCAGAACCAAGCTCAGCCGGAGGTGCAGTCGTGAAGTCGGTCACACTCGTGAGTTTCGCAGCGGTCGTCCTCGTGGCGGCGGCAATCCAGGCGCCGGCGCAGCAGGGCGCCGTTCCGACGACCTGGCAGGTCAACGGGAACGGGTACACCGGTCTCCTGGTGCTGAACCGGGTCGACCCGGCCACCAACCAGGTGAGCGGGACCTTGCTGGGGACGCCGGCCGAGGGTTACCTGGTCGGCCGACACCTCGTCCTGCACCGCTATCCGCAGGGAAGCACCCAGATCTGGGACGGTTGGATGCTGGATCCACGGCTCGGCGCCCAGGGGCAGCCCTACTACGACGGGACCCTGGTCATTGCCGGCGTGATCAGTGAGAGCAAGGGGACGGTCGACGGTGTCTACCCCTGGTACGCGGTGGCGCAGGGGCAGGCTCAGGCACCGGCGCCCCTGCCGTCGCCAGCCGCCACCACCGTGCAGCAGCTCGTCACCAGCGGGAGCTATCAGGTCGACGTTTTCCTCGCAACCGTCTTCCACTCCACGTGGACGGTCCAGGTTGTCAACGGCCGCATCACCGGCACCTCGGAGTGGGCCTGCTGCCCGGGTCGCCGCGTCGACCCGCTCAGGGGGCACTTCCAGGGTGACACCGTCGTCGTCGAGCGAGACTGCTCCGGCCAGAACTGGAGTGGAGCATGCACCCAGGTCTACACGGGGCGGCTGGTCAACGGTCGCATCGAGGGGACCTGTCAGGGGACGGGCATCCCGTCATCGTGCAAATGGGTGATGTACTGAGCGCACGGGTGTGCCAGGCCCAGCTTCGTCGATGGTGTCGAGGCTGAGGCGGTGGATTGCCGGGAAGGAGGGGGAATCGCGGGTACCACGGCGGCTGCGGGTGTTCCCGGGAGGGAGCGCGTGTCACGTGGAGCGGCGGGTTTGACAGGCCAGGCGGTCGACTGCGTGGCGCAGGGTTTGCCAGCCGTGACCCGACCCGAGCCCGAGCCGTCCGCATCGCGATCGGGATCGGGGCAACCCCGCGCGTCCCCGCCCCGTCACTCCAGCCGCGGCAGGAGCAAGGCGTTGAACAGCAGCGACGGATAGCTGCGCCCAGGCGCGACGTTTCAGCCGTGCGCTGGGCAGGGGCAAGACGGTTGGCCTCGTGGTCGGTGTGGGCTGTGCCGACTCTCGTCTCCAGCTGGGCTGCGTGGCCCTTGGCGCGGCGCCCGCGGGCCGCGTTCGAGTAGCGGCCAGAGTAGTGGATGCAGTGCGGCCTGGGCTCGGGGACGTGGACGAGCAGGCGCGCGAGGAAGTCCAGGGGGTCCAGTTGCTCCTCGCCCCGAGGCTGGCCGCTCTTGGGCTTGAGCTTGTAGGCCACGTTGTCCGCGGCGGCGTCCCAGCACATCCTCTCCAGGCTCACCGGCGGGCGCAGGATGTGGCGGGCCAGGCGCTCGAGACCGGACCCGCGCCAAGCCGGGCTCGACGACGCCGCAGTCGAGGTGGCGAGCAGCCACCTCGTCGACGAAGCCGCGCCAGTGGCCGTACCGCGCCTCGAAGCGCTCCTCCCACTGCCCCTTGACCTCCTCGTAGTGGGCCTCGACGAGACGGTCCCGGGGTGTGGCCTGGGGTCGGCGCGGCCGGTAGAGACGGGCGGCAGCGCACTGTGCGGACGGGGAAGCTCCCTTCCCCAGCGTGGACGGGTCAGCTCAGCATCGCCCACCCACCACAGACCGATGGTCAAGGCCTGCCGCCGTGGCCACCCGGCGCTCCTCACGGGGAGGTGAAGGACCAGCCGGAGGTCGTGCCGTCCTCGAAGCCGTCGGCGAGCAGGTGCGGCTGACAGCCGAAGCCCTCGTGGACCAGCCAGGGCTCGAAGGCCACCGACCCCGAGCTGAGGAGGTGGACGACGTCCCCGGACCCCGGTCCCTCGCCCCCCGGGCCGTCCGCCGCCCCCCACCAGTTGCCGCGCAGGTCGACCCCGTCCGCCCTCCCGCGGTGGTGGACGCCGTAGGTGTTGCCCGCGATGCAGTTGTCGGTCGAGCCGGGACCGACGGTCGCGTCGTCCTCGACCGTGATCGCGAACAGGCAGTCGGTGAGCCAGTTGGCCTGCAGCACGAGCTGATGACCGCCGCCCCCGAGCCAGACGCCGGTGGTGAGCGCCCCCTCGGCCCCGGTCGCGTCGAGGCCGAACCAGTTGCCGACGACCCAGTTCGTGCCGCCGTCGGGGTCAACGTAGTCGGCCTCGACGCCTTTGGCGCCGGCCCCGAACACGTTCCGCTCGAGCGCGTCCGAGGTCCCGTCCCAGTTGCTGCCGACCCGGTTGTCGGAGGCGCCGCCCGTGAAGCTCAGGCAAATGTTGTTCATGAGCACCTGCTGGCCGTCGGCGCTCAGTCCGAAGAAGTTCCCGGCAATCACGTTGTCACGGCCGCCGCTGACCTTCACCCCTGCCGACCCGATGATCACGTTCCGTTCCGCGAGGTCGTCCACCCCGTCACCGTCGGTGCCGACGACCACGCCGCGGCTCGCGCTGGGCAGGACCACGCCGTAGCCCGACAGGGGCAGGGTCGCGGCCCCCCTGGCGTCGACCCCGATGTGGTTGCAGGCGATGCGGTGCGCCCCGGGCTGGTTGACGGTGATGCCGATGCCGTTGCCGATGGCGAGGCCCCTCACCGTGCACGGCTGCTCGGTGCCGATGGTGAGGACGTTCTGGGCCGGTGACGAGGCGGTGACCTGGACCCGCATGCGCGACGGGGTGGAGGCACTGGCGCAGACCGGGTCACTGGTGATGCAGGGCTGGGTCGTCCCGTCGACCGTCAGGCCGGACGTGATGACCGGCAGCGGCGACGCCAGCTCGATCTCGCAGACGCAGTCCGGGCAGAGGGCGACCGGGATCGCGAACACGATCCGGTGCGGGCTGCCGGTCATGCCGTTGGCCTCCGTGATCGCTGCTCGCAGCGACCCCGGGCCACTGTCGTCGACGGTGGTCACGGTCAAGGTCCCGGCCGCGGCGGGGATCGCCGTGGCCACGGCGGCGAGGGCGACGACCAGGGGGCGCAGGGCTCGCCGGCACGGTGCGGCTCGACGGCGCGTCAGGTTGGAGAGGCTCATGGGTTCATCCTCCTTGCTCGACAGCGGATGCGGATTTCGGCAGCAGGGCCCTCCGACCGGGTGGCGGACGGGCAGGCGACCCGCGCCCCGGGGGGCGGGGCGCGGGTCGGGCGGTCCTCGTGGGCGCGCTACTCGCCGACCACCAGCCGGTGCAGGCGGGCGGCCGCTTCCTCGCGGGTGGCTGGCCCCACGGGGGCCGCCCCACCGGCGCCCTTCGGCAGCACGCCGCAGGCCGTGAGGTCGTCAGGGTCGGCCTTGGTCAGGCTGCGGAACGCGCCGTCGCCGGTGCGGTTGTCGACCACCGACACGTAGACCGCGCAGTCGACGTACTCCCCCATGGGGTCGACGACCAGAACCCCTGTCTCGACCGTGGCGGAGATCGACACCACCTTGGGGTCGTGGCGCTCGACGGTGACGTCGCTCTGCCAGACCAGGGCGCCAAGGTTGTCGTAGAGCCTGAGCCGCAGCGTCTCGTCGGAGAAGCCGGTGTGCCAGAACCCGACGTTGGTCCTGAACCCGCTCGAGCCGGCAACGCCGTAGCTCTTCACGCCGCTGAAGTAGCCCACGTAGCTGCCGAGGAAGCCGGCGAGCGGGTCGGCCTGCGGGATCTCCTGACCGTAGGTCCCGCTCCCGCCGCCGGTGTTGTAGACCTTGGCCGCCGAGGCGAACCTCAGGCACTCCTCGCTCCGGCCCGGGTTGCGCTCCTCCTCGGCGGTGAGGTAGACGGCCGCGTTGCCCGCGAGGCTGAAGCCGGTGGCGAGGAAGTCGTCCCACACCAGCGTGCGCCCGGCCGGGACCGTGAGGACGTACTCGTCGGAGCTGCCGTTGCGGGCGAGGCGGACGGTGAGCACCAGGTCGAAGCTCTGGGGGTTGGTCACGCTGAGCTCGGTCTGCCAGCGGGTGCCCCCGGCGCCGTTGGTGCTCGAGACGATGGGGTAGTAGGCGTAGTCGGTCAGGTAGTTGTTGGCCCCGGCGGTCGCTGCCGCCAGGAGCAGGGCAAGGACGAGGCTCTTCTTCACGATGACCTCCTTCGGTGTCGGCGGGCGGCTCGAGGCCGCCCCTCACCAGCCAGTGCGGAAACGGGCGGCAATACCCTTCACCGGAGGTCGCGGCAGGGGTGCCGGTCGGCGCCCGGCATCGGCACGGTCGGAGCCGGTGCCGGCTACTCGACCAGGAGCGCCCTGAGCTCGGTGGCCCGCCCCACGTTGCCCCGGCGCTGGTGGAGGTCGACCAGGTCGGCGAGGACCTCGGCCCGCAGGGCGGCGTTGTGCGCGGGCCTCGACTCCAGCGCCCGCCATGCCGACTCGAGCTGGTCCTCGGCCTCGGCGAGGCGCCCGACCGCGACCAGTTGCGCGCCGTAGTTCCGGCGGCAGACGATCAGGTCGCGCAGCTGCGGTCCCCCCAGCCGCTCCATGGTCTCGACCGCCTGCGCGAAGAGGGGGAGGGCCTCGTCGCGCCGGCCGCGCTCGCACAGCACGCTGGCCAGCAGGGACAGGCTCGCCGCAGCCGAGTGGCTGCCCTCGCCGATGAGGCTCCGTCGCAGCCCGAGCGCCCGGCGCGCGGCGGTCTCGGCCGCCTCGAGCTGGCCCCGCCGGAGGTGGACCCACCCCCGGAGGGCGAGGAGGCTCGCGTAGGTCCTGCTGTCGCGGCCGGGGGCGCTCGAGAGGATGGAGTCCGCCTCGTCGAGCAGCTCGAGCGCGGTGTCCCACTCCCCGCGCCGGTGGTGCACCGCTGCCAGCTTGAGGAGCACCTCGCCCACGGTCTGGTGGGTCGGCCCGAGCGCCGCGCGAAGAGCCGGCAGAGCCGCCCGGTACTCCGCCTCCGCCGCCTCCTCCTGGTCCGCGTCGTCGAGGATCGAGCCGAGCCCGTAGCGGTTGTAGCCCACCGCCGGGTGCTCCGCGCCGAGCCGGCGCTCGAGCAACTCGAGGCTGGCGCGCATCGTCGCCAGCGCCCGGTCGTAGTCGCCCAGGTGCCGGTAGGCCATGGCCAGGGCACCGAGGAGCTGAGCCCGGTCGGGGTGGTCGGGACCGTGAGCCCGGGCCATCTCCTCCAGCGCCTGCTCGAGGGTGGCGGCGGCGGCCCGGAACTCCCCCCGATCCATGAGGAGGATGCCGAGGTTGGAGCGGACGGTGGCGAGGTCCGCCGGGTCGGCCGAGCTCGGGTTGCGTTCGAAGCTGGCCAGGAGGTCGCGGCAGAGCTGCTCGACCTCGCCGAGCTGCTCGCGGCGGCGCAGGATGTCGGCGAGGTTCATCTGCACGGCGATGGTGTCGTGGTGGTCCGGGCCCAGCAGCTCCCGGTCGAGGGCGAGCGCCCCCCGCAGGCAGCGCTCGGCTTCCTCCACCCGTCCCTGCTGCTGCAGCGTCAACCCGAGCTGGTTCAAGGTTCGGGCCACGTCGGGGTGCCGGCCCAGGGTCTGACGCCGCAGGGCGAGGGCCGTGCGGAGCATGGTCTCCGCTTCCTCGAACCGGGCCAGCTCCCGCAGGGTCGCGCCGATGACGTGACGCACCGCTGCCTCGACCTCCGGCTGGCCCGCGAGCGAGCTGGCGATCGTGCTCTCGGCCCACGAGATGGCCTCGAGCACCGTGACCTCGCGGCCCTCCTCGCTGGGGCTGGCCGAGACCAGCAGTCGGAGCAGGAAATCATTGACGGCTTGCGCCTTGTTGCTTTCGCGCTCGGCCAGCGCCAGGGCCTTCGCGGTGCGGGCGGACTGCAGCGCGGTGTGGGCCGTGACCCCGACCAGCACCGCCACCAGGGTGGCGGCCGCGGACACCCCGAGGCGATGGCGGCGGAGGAATGCGCCGGCGCGCTCCAAGGGGCTGGCGCGGCGCGCCGACACCGGCAGGCCACGGGCGAAGCGACGGAGGTCCTCGGCGAGCTGCTCGACCGACTGGTAGCGGCGGCGCGGCTCCTTCGCGAGGGCCTTGAGCACGATGTGGTCCAGGTCGCCGCGGAGCTGGCGACCCCGGGCGCGGTGGCCGAGCTCCTCGAGGGCCCGGCTGGGGTGGGCGGGCTCCTGGCCGCACACCGCTCGCACCATCTCGTCGATGTCCCCGGCGTCGACCCGGTACGGGGCGGCGCCGGTGAGCAGGCGGTACAGCACGACGCCCAGCGAGTAGACGTCGCTCGCGGTGGTGATCGGGTGGCCCCGGATCTGCTCGGGGGAGGCGTAGGACGGGGTGAGCAGGAGCAGGTCGGCGCGGGTCGGGTCGACCTGGCCGGCGAGCTCGGGGTTGAGGAGCTTGGCGATGCCGAAGTCGAGCAGCTTCGGGGTGCCGCTCTCGGTCACCAGGATGTTGCTCGGCTTGAGGTCCCGGTGGACGACCAGGTTCTGGTGGGCGTACTGGACCGCGTCGAGGATCTGCAGGAACAGGTCGAGGCGCTGGCCGACCGCGAGCTCGCGTCCCTCGCAGTAGCGGTCGACGGGCTCCCCCTCGACGTGCTCCATGACGATGAAGGGCTCTCCCCGGTCGGTGGTGCCCCCGTCGAGCAGGCGGGCGATGTTGGGGTGCTCGAGGCTGGCGAGGATCTGCCGCTCCCGGCGCAGCCGCTGCTCCGCGTCCGGCCCGCCGAGGCCGGCGCGGAGCAGCTTCACCGCCACCCGTTTCTGGTACTCGTCGTCGGCGCGGACCGCGAGGTAGACCGAGGCCATGCCCCCTTCGCCGATCTTCCGCACCAGCCGGTACGACCCGACGGTCCGGCCCTCGCGCGGCTCCGCGTCGGCCACCCCGCCGACCCGGGCCGCCGGCACCTCCAGGAAGCCCCCGGCGTTGGCGTCGGCCGCGACCAACCGTTCGACCTCGCGACGGAGGGCCTCGTCGCCGGCGCACTCGGCCTCGAGCAGGGCCCTCCGCTCCCCCTCGGGCAGCGTGACGGCTCGCTCGAAGAGGGCTTCCACACGACGCCAGCGATCGGGGTCACGGGTCGAGCTCATGGTCGGCGCAGGCTGCCACACTACACCACGGCGCTGACACCCGTCGAGGGGCCGGGTCGGCGGCCAGGGCGGTCGGGCTCAGCCGTCAGCGCCCGTCAGCGCCCGCTCGGACCCTCCCTCGGGAGCGGGCGCGAGGGCGGCGTAGAGCCAGGCCCGGGCCAACCGCCACTGCCGCTCGACCGTGGACAGCGAGGTCCCGAGCACCTCGGCAATCTCCTCGTGACTGAGGCCGCCGAAGAAGCGCAGCTCCACCAGGTGGGCCTTGCGCTCGTCGGTGGAGGCGAGCCGCTCCAGGGCCTGGTCCAGGGCGAGAACGTCGACCGGCGCCGGGCCACCGACGGAGTGCCCCTCCTGCAGCGGCAGTCGAGTCGCGCCTCCGCCCCGCTTGGCGCTCGACCGGCCGCGGGCGTGGTCGACCAGGACCTGGCGCATCAACCGGGCCGCGATCCCCAGGAAGTGGGCCCGGCTCTGCCACGGGGTCCCGCGCGCGTCCACCAGCCTGAGGTAGGCCTCGTGCACCAGGGCCGACGTCTCCAGGGTGTGGTCGGGACGCTCCCGGCGGAGGCGGGCGTGCGCGAGCCGCCGCAGCTCGTGGTAGACCAACGGCATCAGTCGGTCGAGGGCTTCCTCGTCGCCGCCTCTCCACCTGGCGAGGAGCCGGGTCACCTCGTGCTGTCTGTCACCCATGAGCCGTGACGCATCTGGACGGCCGCAGTGTACCACCGGCCACGGGAAGCCCCGTCGCCGGGGTTCCGGACCCGGCCCGGTGCAGCCCGGGCCCGACGGCGCGACCACCTCGGGCCGACGGCGGCGTGGGGCCGGTGCCGACCGGCGCTATGATGGTCCCGTAACCTTCGCAGGGAGGTCGCATGCGCAGCCTGCTGGTGGTGATGGTGGCGACCGTGGTCGTGGCCGGCGGCGGACCGGCGGCGGCGGACGAGGGGTGGGCCCAGGCGACCTTCGTCCGCGGCGAGGCGGTGGCCGTCCCGGCCGCGGGCGGCGCCGAGCAGCCGATCCACCTCGGCGCGGTGCTGCACCAGGGGGACCGGGTCAGGGTGGCGGCCGGGGGCCAGGCGTCGTTCCTGCTCGCCAGCGGCCGGGTGGTGGTGGTGCGCGGCGGCAACGAGGCCGTGCTCGGGGCCGACGCCGCGGTCTCGGGGCCGTCGCTGTCCGAGGTGGCGGTGAACCTGTCGCGGACGCTGCTGGCGCGGGAAGGCGACAACCCGATGCTGAAGCACCTCGGCGGGCTGCGCTCGGCCGGGCGCGCGCTGGCGCTGGTGCCCAACCGGACCAGGGTGCGGGCCGGGGCGGTGCGGCTGGTCTGGACGCCCGCCCCGGGGGTGGCGTCGTACGCGGTGGCGGTGATGGGGCCGCAGGCGTCGGTGTTCGAGACCACGGTCGCCGCCACCCGCCTCGACCTGCCGGCCGAGGTGGTGCAGCCCGGGGCGACCTTCTTCTGGGAGGTGCGCGACGCGGCCAGCGCCGACTCCTTCACCGCCCTCGGCTCGGCCGGCTTCACCACCCTCGACCGCGCCGCCGAGGACCAGGTGGAGGCGCTGGAAGCGAGCGTGGCGGCGGGCTTCGCCGACGGCGGCGAGGACTCCTCGCCGCTGTTCCTGCGCTACCAGGTCCTGCGCCAGCACGGCCTCGGCCTGGAGGCGCTCGAGGCCCTGGAGGAGCTGCGCCGGCAGTCCGCGGCGACGGCCGAGGTGAGCCGCTGGCGGGCGGACCTGCTCGAGGAGATGGGGCTCGAGGACGGGGACGCGGCCGTCCTCCTGCCCCTCCTGCGGTAGGTCGTGGCGGTGGCTCCCCGGGGACGCCGGCGCCTGGCCGGGGCGACCACCCTCGCCCTGGCGTCGAGCGTCGTCGCCACCGCGGTGGCCGCCCTGCTGGCAGGCACCGAGCCGCTCCAGCTGCTCGAGTGGCGGTCGGTGGACGCCCGCTTCCAGGCGCGGGGAACGGTCGCGGGCGGCGACGAGGTGGTGGTGGTGGCGGTGGACGAGGCGACCTTCTCGACCCTCGGCCTCAAGTACCCGTTCCCGCCCGTGGTGTGGGCCCGCCTGGTGGACGTGCTGGCCGCGAGCGGGGCGGCGGTGGTGGCGTTCGACTTCCTCTCCTCGGAGCCGAGCCGCGAGTGCGACCCGCCCGACCAGGACGCGCTCCTCGCCGCGAGCGTGCGCCGCGCCGGCAACGTCGTCTGGGGGGCGCAGCTGGTCGACGGCGAGCGCTACCAGGGGCCGATCGCGGAGCTGGCCGAGGCGGTGGCGGCGACCGGCTTCGTCAACCTGCCCGACGACCGGGACGGCCGCATCCGCCGCTTCGCCGTCGAGCGGGCCGGCCATCGGTCGTTCGCCGCCGCGACCCTCGAGGCCTACGCCGGCTTCGTCTCGCCGGCGTGGGCGGGGGAGGGCCTCCGCCTCGTCGACTACCGCGGTCGGGCCGGGACCTTCGCCACCGTGTCGATGGGCGACGTGCTCGAGGGCCGCGTCCCACCGGAGCGGCTGCGCGACCGCATCTGCCTGGTGGGGGCGACCTTCGCCGCCGGCCACGACGTCTTCCCGACCCCCTTCCACACCGCCCGCGCGGCCGACATGGCGGGGGTGGAGATCCACGCCAACGTCATCGCCACCCTGCTCGCCGGCACCCCGCTGGTCGAGCGCGGCGGCCCCCTGGTCTGGGCGGGCGTGTGGCTGCTGGCGCTGGCGGCCGCGGCGCCGGTCGTCCTCGACCGGCCGTGGTGGTCGCCGGTGGCCTGGCTGGGGGCGTCGGCGCTGTGGGTCTGGCTGGCGCTGGACCGCTTCCTCCGCCACGAGGTGGTGCCGGTGGTCGGCCCGCTCGTGGCGCTGGCGGTGGCGTTCTCCGCCTCCGCATTCCTCAGCTACCTGCTCGAGCGCGGCCGGCGGCAGCAGATCCGCTCTCTGTTCGCATCCTACGTCGACCCCACCGTGGTGTCCTGGCTGCTGCGCGACCCTCGGGCGCTGACCCTGGGCGGCCAGCGGCGGCTGGTGACCATCCTGTCCACCGACATCGAGGGCTTCACCGGCATCTCCGAGGGGATGGACCCGGCGGCCCTGGTCGACCACCTCAACCACTACTTCCAGCTCGTCACGGCCGAGGTCATCCGCGCCGGGGGCATGCACGACAAGTACATCGGCGACGCCGTCCTGGCCATCTTCGGCTTCCCCCGACCGCTGCCCGACCACGCCCTGCGCGCGGTCGAGGCGGCCCGCGCCATCCAGGTCGCGCTCGACCGGGCCAACGCCGACTGGGTGGCGCGCGGCCTGCCCGAGCTGAAGACCCGCATCGGCATCTGCTCGGGCGAGGCGGTGCTGGGCAACGTCGGCGGCACCGAGCGCAAGTCGTTCACCGCCATGGGCGACGCGGTCAACATGGCGTCGCGCCTCGAGGGCCTCAACAAGCGCTTCGGCACCCGGGTGCTGCTGGCCGAGGCCACCGCGCAGCTGCTGCCGGCCGGCTACCCCCTGCGCGACCTGGGCGAGACGACCGTGCGCGGCGTGTCGCGGCCGGTGGGGGTTTTCGGCCTCGCCGGCGAGGCCGCGGCCGGGCCGGCGCCGGCGGCGGCGG
>CAYTJW010000075.1:0-12715 GCA_964438135.1 uncultured Thermoanaerobaculia bacterium | reverse complement strand
GGCGCAGACGACCATGGTGGCGGTGGCGGTCGTGGAGGAGCGGGTGCTGGGGGCGGCGGTCGGCGACTCCCGCGCCTACCTGTGGCGTCGCGACGGGGACCTCCGGACCCTGACCGAGGGGGCGGACCGGCACCGCCTCGGCAGCGGCGCCGTGGCGCCCTTCCCGGTGCACGCCCCCGTCGCCCGCGGCGACCTGCTGTTGCTGCTGACCGACGGCGCCTGGACGCCGCTGCCCCTCGAGCGGTTGCGGGCGGTGGTGGCGCGGCTGGCGCTCGGCCCCCTCGCCGAGCTGCCGGAGAAGATCCTGGCCGCGGCCGCGCGCACCGGCCGCGCCGACGACATGACCGTGGTCGCCGCGCGGCGGCGGTCGCTCCACCGCCGGGCCCGTCGGGTTCGGGTTCGTTCGCCCCTCGAGACAGGAGGCGGCCGGGCGGGGGAACCGAGCGCCGAGCCTCGACGGTCGAGCCTGTGACAGGGGCTCACAGGGAAGCCCCGACCCCGGATAGGCCCTGCGCCGCCAGGTTCCCAGGATGCCCCGACGCGCGGCATTGCCCGCCAGGTCGTCGGCCATGCCGTCGGGAGCGGGAACGGCTGAGACCCGAGCTCCGCGAGCGCCTCGCCTGGCGGCTCCCCGGGGCCGCCGCTACCGCGACCCGGCCGCGCACTCGGCGAGGAAGGTGCGGATCGCCGCGAGGTAGGCGTCGCCGCCGACCAGCCAGGTCTCGTTGTGGCCGGCGCCGGCGACCTCGTGGAAGCGCTTCGGCCCGGGCGACGCCTCGAACAGGCGGCGGCCGAGCTCGTACGGCACCACCTCGTCGGCCGGCGAGTGGATGAACAGCTTCGGGCAGCGGACCCGCCGGATCGCGGCGAGCGAGTCCATGCGCGTCCGGATCAGGGCGCGGGGCACGAACGGCATGTGGTGGGAGGCCATGTCGGGGACCGAGGTGAAGCTCGACTGGACGATCAGCCCGGCCGGCTCGACCCGGCTGGCCAGCTCCACCGCCACCGCGCCGCCGAGCGACTTGCCGAGCACGACCACCCGGCTCGGCGGCACGGCCCGGGCGGCGGTCAGGTAGCGCCAGGCGGCGCTGCCGTCGCGGTAGAGCCCGCTCTCCGAGGGCGTGCCGGCGCTGCGGCCGTAGCCGCGGTAGTCGACGATGAAGACCTGGGCCGGGAGCTCGCCCAGCCGCAGGATCATGTCGGCGCGGTAGCTGAGGTTGCCGGCGTTGCCGTGGAACCAGAGCAGGACCATGGCCGCGGTCTCGCGGTCGGCAACGGCCGCGGGCGGCCGGTACCACCAGGCGTGCAGGGCGACCCCGTCCTCGGCCGAGAAGAAGCAGTCCTCGACGCTGGCGCCGCTCGCGCCGAGGAGGGCTGCGGTGTCCCACGGCCCGTCCGGGTAACGGGTCGGGTAGTAGATCATGGACTCCTCGAGCCAGACCATGCCGAAGACGATCGTACCGCACGCCAGCACCACGGCGGAGAGGGCCGCCGCCAGGCGTCTGGTGAGGCGAGCCGGGTTCGTCACCAGACCCCGGCGACGGCGGCGCCGCAGCCCGGGCACCGCCCGGTGCCCTGGAGCCGGTTGCTGGCGACCGAGAAGCCGACGCGCTCGACCAGGACCGCGCCGCAGCTCGGGCAGAGGGTGTCCTCGCCGTGCGCCGCCGCTCCCGGCCGGTTGCCGGTGTAGACGTGGCGGAGCCCGGCCTCCCGACCCGTCTGGCGCGCCCGCAGGAGCGTTGCCGAAGGGGTGCCGCCGCGATCGGTCATGCGGTAGTCGGGGTGGAAGGCGGTCAGGTGCCAGGGGATGTCGGGCGACAGGCCGGCCAGGAAGCGGGCCATGTCGGCCAGCTCGGCGGGGTCGTCGTTGACGCCCGGGACGACCAGGGTCACGACCTCGAGCCAGAAGCCGCGGGCGTGCAGGCCGGCGATGGTGTCGAGGACCGCGGCCAGCTTGCCGCCCAGGGTGCGGTAGGTCGCCTCGCGGAAAGCCTTGAGGTCGACCTTGAACAGGTCGGTCACCGGCCGCAGGTAGTCGAGCACCTCGGGCGTGCCGTGGCCGTTGGAGACGAAACCGGTCAACAGGCCGCGGCCGCGGGCCAGGGCGAACACGTCGTGGGCCCACTCGGCGGTGATGAGCGGCTCGTTGTAGGTGGAGATCACGGCCTCGGCGCCGCTCTCGACCGCCGCCGCGACCAGGGCGTCGGCGCTGACGGGGCGGAAGTGCGCCCGCGCCGACGGGTCGCGCAAAGTCTGCGAGGTCTGCCAGTTCTGGCAGAACGGGCAGGCCAGGTCGCAGCCGAGCATGCCGAACGAGAGCGCGCCCGCGCCCGGTCGGACGTGGAAGAAGGGCTTCTTCTCGATCGGGTCGACGGCGACCCCGGCAGCGTAGCCGTGCGGCACCTCGAGCCCGGCCCCGACCCGCCGGCGCATGCGGCAGGTGCCGGTCTGGCCGGGGCCGAGGGCGCAGCGGTGGCCGCAGGCGACGCAGCTGACCTTGTCCCCGGGCCCGGGGCGGACGAGCTCGCTGCGGAGCGCGGTCGGCAGGGCGTGGCGGTCGTCCACGGTCCTCACCCCCTGTCCCCCAATATGCGCGGCCGCGGGAGGCTGCGCCAGTCCCGACGACCATGATAGGATCGTGTACCGGCAAGCCGAGTGCGCACGGGGGATGACGGAATGGAATGGATCGAGCGCAATGTCGACGCGTACCGCATCGTGGCCGAGATCCTGACCGAGCTGCGAACTGCGCTCCGCGCCGAGCTGGAGGCCCTGCACGGCCGCGATTGGCCCAGCGCCGGCCTGCCCCGCCCGACCCTGGAGCGGCTGGTCGAGCGCAAGGAGCGGGAGAAGGCGATCGACTGGCACGAGACCGACTACCAGGAGCTGACCGACTACTTCGGCTTCGAGGAGGTGCTGGAGGTGCTGGAGGGCGACCCCCGCCTGCTGCGGGAGGTCCGCTCCCTGGCGCCGAGCGGTGCCCTCATCCACACCCGTTTCCTGGAGCTGGAGGTGATGCGGGCCAAGATCGGCCTGGGGCGCCAGGTCAGCGAGTCGGAGCTGTCGTTCCTGGGCACCTTCCACGTCCGCTTTCGCAAGGCCATGGACGCCCACCGCACGGCTCGCCGGGAGCGCCCCCCGGAGCAGGACACCCTGGTGGTGGTCCAGCGGGATCCCGCCGTCGCCCCGGAGCCGGCGCCCGGCCCGCCGGCGGTGGCGCCGGTGACGCCGGTGACGCCGGTGATGCCGGTCCCAGCCCCGCCGGTGGCGCCCCCGAGCGTCGCGCCGCCCTCGCCGGCGGCAGAGGTCGCGCCCATCCGGCCGGAGCGGTCGGCGATCGACGTGGCGCTGGAGAGCGAGGACCACCGCACCATCTTCCGCGAGCTGTACCGCGAGGTGATGGAGATCGCCGAGAGCCTGTGGACCTCGGACGTGCCGATCCCGCCGCGGGTCTGGGACCGGGTGCGGGTGAGCTCGTGGTACAAGCAGGGCTTCTCCAAGCGGGGCCTCAAGCCGCTGTCCGACTTCTACGAGGTGATCTCGCAGGTGTGGGAGAAGATGGAAGCGGGCATCGCCCGCGACGAGCTGCAGGAGTTCCTCAAGGAATCCAACTTCGCCCAGCTCCTGCTCGCCCTGCGCGACATGTTCCAGAAGAACCAGGTCTAATTGAGCCCCTGCCAGGCGGTGCCGCTGCGTGCCGCAAAGTCAACGAAAACGGGTACTTCCAGACGATCGCGAGCGCGCGGTCCTGACAGCTAGAGTCGCCAAATGTCACGGTCTCTGCTGTCAGTTAGCTGTCACCCCAGCGCTGCCACGAGACGGGGTGTAGGAGGCGGCTTTCGGGGGTCGCCAATACCCCCGACCGCCCGGCTGGCCCGGGCGATCCTCGGGGCGATTCGGGGGGTAATCTGCTCGCCTAGTTCGTGGGCGCGGTCGCGTCCTCCAGCTGCTGACCCAGCAGCATCGCCGCGAGCGGCAGCGCCGCAGCCTGCGCCTGGTCCGCGAGGACGTGTGCATAGACCGTCATCGTCACCGCCGCCGTGGAGTGGCCGAGCCGGCGGGCGACGACGTGCGGCGCGAGCCCGGCGCGCAGCCACAGGGTGGCGGCGGTGTGCCGGCAGCCGTGCAGGGTGAGGTGCGGCACCTCGGCTGCGGCGACGCAGTGCTCCCAGTCGCGCTGAAGCTCGACGGGGTAGATCCGCCGGCCCGAGGAGCTGGAGGCCACATACTCCCAGTCACCCCGCTCGAGCCCGGCCTCCGTGGCGACGGCTCGCTCGAGGTCGTGACGCTGGTGGAAGTCGCGCAGGATCGAGACCGTCTCGGGGTCGAGTGGGATGGTGCGCCGGCTCGAGGCCGACTTCGGCGGCCCGTCCTCGCCGACCCCGGCGAACGTCGCCCGGACCGTGAGCGTGCCGGCGCCGAGGTCGACCGCCGACCACCGCAGTGCCAGCAGCTCGCCGCGCCGGAGGCCGGTGACGAGGAGGAGGTGGTACAGCGGCCACAGCCGCGACCGCTCGCGTGCGCTCGCCAGGAAGCGGGCGACGGCGGCCGGCTCCCAGGCTGTGGGTTGCTTGCGCTTGCCGGCCGCGCCCTGCTGGCGGGGTGCCCGCACGCCGGCACAGGGATTCGAGCGGATCAGCTCGAGCGACACCGCCCGGGCGAGGCAGGCCGACAGGGTCGACCTGACCATGCGCCGGTAGGCTGGCGACATCCTCGGCGCCAGCGTCGTCAGCAGGTCGGAGACGTGCGCCGGGCGGAGGGTGTGTAGCTGGCGCTGGCCGAGGGTGGGCAGGATGTGGAGGCGGAGCACCCGCTCGAACGTCGTCAGGCTGAGCGGCTTCAGCCCGTCCTCGGCGATCAGCTTCAACCACGTTGCGGCCCATGCCGCCAGCGTCACCGCGGCGGCGCGGGGCAGTGCCCGGGCTGCGGCGACGCCGCCCAGCTCCTCCACTTTCTCCTCGAGCTTGCGCCTCGCCTCGGCCTGCGTGCGCCCGTAAGCCTGGAGGCGCCGCGGGTGCCCGGCGGCGGTGGTGCCCACGGTGCGGCTGGCGACCCATCGGCCGTCGCCGCGCTGGTAGACCGAGCCCTCACCCGGCGCACGCTTCTTGCCGCGCATGTTGCCTCCTCTTGCGCCGCTCTGCTGTCCTCTTCTCGCGGTGGTGCTCTTCCCAGTTCCTCTTCGCGCAGCCGGGGCAGAATCGGCGAGTCGAGCGCCTGCGATCAGGCAGCAGCTCGCCGCACCGCTGGCAGTACATCGTCGACCTCGCAAGCGACAGGGGCGCATCGGCCGCGACCAGCTCGAGCGCCAGCAGCGACCACACCGCGCCGAGCAGCGACTGCGGCCGGAGGCGCACGCAGGCATCATGCACGTCGCGGCCCGGCTCGACCACGGGCGTCACGCCGAGGCGGGCGAGCTGGGTGGAGATCTCGTTGTGGATCTTCGCCCACGCGGACCGCGCCTTGTCGTCGCGTGGGCTGCGCCTGATCGCGCTCCGGGTCTCCACGATCGCGGCGAGGATGCGCTGGACGCCGGCCGCGACGCTCGCCCACAGGGCGAGCGGCTCACCGTAGAGGGTGCGGCCGGCGGGGCTGCGCGCCTCGAGCGGGAGCCGCACTGTCGACCCCGGCGCCAGGGACACCACCCGCTCGTCGTCCGCCCAGGTGAGGGCGCTCGCACCGCTGGTCAGCGGATGGCGCAGCGGACCCCAGTGCCGGAGAACGGCGACCGCCGCTCGCTCGAGCCGTTGTCCTCGCGTCGGCATGAGCGCGAGCGCTGGCAGCAGCCCGTTGCGGCCCGTGGCGCTCATGGGCTCATAGGCGGCCACATCGGGTGGCAGGATTCCGACCGATCCGCGCTCGCCCTCGACGAGGATGAACGGCTCGGGCGGGCAGTCGTACCGCGTCCAGCCCTCGGGCAGCAGATCGAGGACGACACCACCGCCGGTGTGGCGCCAGCGGGCCGGGCCGCGGTCGGTCTCGATCGGCGCCCGGACGATCGAGACGCCCCACGACTGCGGCGGCCGCTGCCACCGGAGGACGGGTGCGAAGATCCCGGCGTCCTCTTCCATGACCCGATCGTATCACGAACGTGTCGCCGTGTCTACAGAGGCACCGCACAGTACCGCGGCCGCCTCGGGAGGAGACACATGGAAGAGCAGCGCATCGCAGTCAGTGTGCCGGAGGCGGGCAAGTTGGTGGGCGTCGGTCGCACGCTCGCCTACTCGCTGGCGGCCACCGGCGAGTGGCCGGTGATCCGCATCGGCCGCAGCGTGCGGGTGCCGGTCGAGGGGCTGAAGCGGTGGGTCGAGCGCCGGACCGAGCGCGGCGTGTCGGCGAGGTGACCATGCCCGCCTCCGACGCCTCCGGCCGACCCGCCCTGCCGATCAGCCCTCGCATCCTCGACGCCATGATCGAGCGCGCCATCGACCTCGCCGGCGACGACCTCGACGTGGAGAGCGTCGCCGTGGTCCTCGGCGGCGGCCTGCTCGAGCGCGGCGTCGACCCGGTCGCCCTGGCGCTCGCCGCGCTCGAACTGGCGATCGAAGGGTCGAGCGCCATGAGCTGGCGACGCCTCGACGCGATCCGCGAACGGCGCCTCGCCGCGCAGGCCGAGGAGGCGCCATGACCGCCACCGCCACCACCGCCGGCGCGGCCGACCTGATCGGCGCCGAGGCTCACCTCGCCGCGCTGCTGGACGGGTACCGTGACCTCGCCGAGCTGGCCGGCGCCCGCTGCTACCTGTGGACGAAGCCGAAGCGCGGCAGGCCGCGAACCGTGTGGTTCGACCCGAGCCGGGTCGACCTCCACCAGCTCGCCACCGACGCGGTGAGGCTCTCCGCCGGCGCCGACGTCTACGTCGGCCTGGCCGCGATGGACTTGGAGCAGATCCTCCACCAGGCCCACGCGGAGGACGCGGCGAATGGCCGGCGACCGCGTGGGGCCGAGGATGTCCGCGGCCGGAACGACTGCGCCGCCGCCCTCCTGGCTGCCTCGCTCGACGTCGACTGCAATGAGCCGGGGAGGCCGACGAAGCAGCAGGCGCTGGCCGCCCTCGGCGAGCTGCCGATCCTGCCGACCCTGATTGTCGAGAGCGGCGGCGGCCTGCACGCCTACCACCTCTTCCGCGAGCCCTACCTGCTCACCGACGACACCGACCGAGCACAGGCCGCCGGCCTGGTCAGGGGCTGGCAGGCGATGGTGCGTCGGCTGTGGGCGAGCAGGGGGTGGAAGCTCGACGCGACCCACGACCTCGCCCGCGTCCTCCGCCTCGCCGGAACGGTGAACCTGAAGCAGAGCACGCCTCGGCCTGTGCGGCTGCTCCAGGTCCACCTCGAGCGCAGGTACTCGCCGAGCGACTTCGAGGCGTGGGTCGAGGAGACCGAGGAGAGGACGACGCCTGCCCCGGCCGCCGACGGGCCGCTCGACCTCGAGCCGTACCAGGCGAAGAAGCGGGCGCTGCTCGAGAATGACCGCCGAGCCCACGACGCCTACACCCGCACCATCCCGCGGCCGGCGCAGGACACCAGCGCCGACGACGCGGTGCTCGCCTGCGCTGCGGCCCGGGCCGGCTTCACCGACGCCGACCTGGCTCGACTGATCGGCGACGCCCGGGCCGACCACCACGACGGCCGGAAGGGTGTGAACTACATCAACGACACCATCAAGAACGCGCGGCAATGGGTCGCCGACCATCCCGAGAGGACAGCACCAGAGCCGGCGCCGTCGACCGCCCATCGGCCCGCGGTCATCAGCGCCGCCGAGCTGGCCGCGCTCGAGCTGCCCGAGCTGGTGTGGGTGGTCGACCAGCTCATGCCCCAGGGGCTGGTGATCCTCGCCGGCCCGCCGAAGGCAGGCAAGAGCTGGCTCGCCCTCGCCATTGCGGTCGCCGTCGCCTGCGGCGGTCGCGTGCTCTCCCGCTGGCGGGTGCAGCAGGGCGAGGCCCTGTACCTCGGGCTGGAGGATTCGCTCCGCCGGCTGAAGGGTCGGATCGGGCAGCCGCTCGCCGGCGAGGCAATGCCCGCCGGCCTGCACCTCGCGACCGAATGGCCGCACCTCGACCGGGGCGGGCTCGAGGCGCTCGACCTGTGGCTCGGCGACCACCCCGGCTGCCGGCTGGTGGTGATCGACACCCTAGCGCGGGTGCGGCCGTCTCGCCGCCGCGACCAGGACGCCTACCAGGCCGACGCCGAGGCGGTCGCCCCGCTCCAGGCGCTCGCCCAGCGCCGAGGCGTCGCTATCGTCCTCGTACACCACACCCGCAAGCGCGACCGCCGCGCCGGCGAGGTCGACCCGCTCGAGGCGGTGTCCGGCACCCTCGGTCTCACCGGCGTCGCCGACGCGGTGTGGGTGCTCCGCCGAGGTCGGTTCGGCGGCGAAGGGGTGCTCTCGGTGATGGGCCGCGACATCGGCGAGCAGGAGCTGGCGCTCCGCTTCGCCGACGGCCTGTGGTCCTACGTCGGCGAGGCCGCGGAGGTCGCGCTGTCCACCGAGCGGCGCGCCATCCTCGACGTGCTCCACACCAGCGGCAGCATGAGCCTGCGCGACGTCGCCGACGCGGTGGGCGCGAAGGTCACCTCGACGAAGCGGCTACTACAGAAGCTCGCCGTCGACGGGCTGCTCGAGCGCCGGCCTGTGCCCGGCACCGACGGGCGCCGGATCACATGGAGCCTCACCCCGGAAGGCTGCACAGCCCGGGGCGCTACCCCCGCCCCTACTGCTACCACACCCCCTACTACTACCCCCCCTAGTGTGGGGGGTACCGATACCGGTATCCCTGGTACCCCCGGTATCCCTGGTACCCGTGGTACCCATGGTACCCATCCCGGGATGGGTACCGGGGGTACCGGTAGGGTACCGGTAGCGGTACCCATGCCGGAATCGGAGAGAACGCAAGCGGGACGTGGCTTTGCTCGGATCATGGGTACCGGGGGTACCGGGGGTACCGGGGTACCGACAATTGCCCGAAACGCGCTCGAGGGTACCGCCGAGGTCGGTTCCGGGGCCGGTACCCATCCGGTACCCGTGGTACCCGTGGCGGTGCGGCCATGAGCGTGCGCCTCTTCCGCCGCAGGATGCCCCGGAGTGGGCGCGGCCCGCGCCCGTTCGTCTGGCACCTCGCCGAGTGTGCCGAGCTGCTCCGCCCGTACCGGAGGCCGCCGGCGTGCCAGTCGGCCGAGGTGCTGTGGGCGGTGGACGAGCGGGAGGCGGTGGTGCGGGTCGACGCCGGCTACACCGCGAAGGCGCGGCTGTGCCACCGCTGCTGCCGCCAGCTGCCGCGGCGAATGCGGGCCGAGGCGGGGGTGCTCCCGTGATGTACTGCCGCGTCTGCCACCACGCCCGTGCCCGCCAGCTCGACCGCGAGCTGGAGCGCGATCACAGCCGACGCGCCGTTCGCAAGCTGGCCGCTCGCTACGGGCTCACCGCGCGCCAGGTCGAGCGACACCTTGAAGTGTGCTGGTCGCTGAATGAGCGACGAAAGGAGAAGGCACCGTGAACGACACCACCCCGACCATTGACCGACTCGGAGCGCTGCTCGCCGCAGGCGAGGCCGCAGCCCGAGCCACCGAGCGACGCAAGATCCTCGCCGAGGCGCGGCTGATCCTGGCCGCCCTGCGGCGCCAGGTCGCCGCCTACAAGGCGCAGGCCGCCCGCCGCGACGAGGACGACGGCTACCGCTGGGAGGCCCCGGCCGAGCGCCGCCGGGCGAGCGCCAGCGGCTACGAGACGAAGGAAGGGGCGCGACCGTGAGCGACACCGCACACACCCTGACCAGACTCGAGGCCGCCCGGGCCGAGCTGACCGAGGCGACCGCGGCATTCGACCGCGCGAGCGCCGCTGGCCGCGACTGCGACGATGCGGTGCGGGAGGTCGGCGAGGCGCTGGCCGCCGCGCGGCAGCAGGCCGACACCGCCGCGATCCCGGCACTGGTCGAGCGGAAGGAAGCCCTGGTGCTCCAGCTGCGCGAGTTGGCGTCCAGCGTCTCGTACTCGGCGCTTCGCCGCGAGCACGCGAAGAAGGAGCGTGACGCCGTCGGGGCCGCCATCGCCGTGCAGCGGGAGGTGGTGCGCCGGCTCAAGCTCGAGCCCGACTTCGCCCGGCGCCGGCTGGCGGAGATCGAGGACGAGCGCCGCCGGCTCGAGGCGAGCCTGCCCGGCGAGGATGCCCGGGTGGGGGAGGCGCGGCAGCTGCTCGTCGCCCTCGGCGGCGAGGCGTGACCATGCCCCGCGTCTGCACCGTGTGCTCGCATGAGCGCCGGGCGGCGATCGACCGGGCTCTCGTCGAGGGTCGGCCGATCCGGCGCATAGCGGCGGAATTCGGCGTCGCCGAGTCCTCGCTGCACCGCCACCGCGGCCACATCGCCGCTGCGGTCGAGGCCGAGGCGAAGGGCCGCGCGGAGGCGCTCGGCGACCAGATAGACGACCTCCGCGGCCGGTGCCTCGCGATCTTCGATCGCACCGAGGCGACCGACCCGCGGGTGGCGCTGGCCGCCGCTGGCCGGGTCACCGCGCTGCTCGAGCTGCTCCACCGCGTCACTGTCGACGTCGACCTCGAGCGCCGGATCGCAGCGCTGGAGGCCGCATCGGCTACCACCGCCACCGTCGTCTCACCGTTTGGAAGGAGATCCGCATGAGCACAGACACCCGCGAGCGCCGGGTCGCCCGGCTGGAGAAGACCGGCGGCGGGCCGTGCCCGGAGTGTGCCCGCCGCGCCGCCGCGCCGCCTCGGCTGATCCTGCCCGTCGGCGAGCCCGACGGGCCGACCACCTTCTTCGACTGGCACAGCGGCGCGAAGCTCGACCCGGCCGAGGTCGAGGCGCCGAAGCGCTGCCCGGGCTGTGGCTGCACGGTCGAGCCGGCGATGCTCGACTTCCCGAGCGCCGTCGAATCCGACCTTCGCCTCTGAGACTCTACCCGTCACCCACCGACGCGCCAGCGCTGGCCTCCAGCGGCCCGCTGGCGCGTTTCTTCGTCTGCCCCTGCCCGTGACCACGGGCAGCGCTTGCGACGCGCCTGGCGGGCTGTGGCGCCACGGCGCCGGGATCGGCGACGCCTAGCACCACCACCGCCGAGGAGATCACCGAGCCGGCCTCGCGCCGGCTCTTCTCGTCTCCGGCGGCCAGCGCTCCGCCGCCCGGGTGGCCGCCGTTCGCACCAGGATGCCCCAGGGCTGCGCGGAGGTGGTCGAGGCGTCTCGGGGTAGGGGGGCGAAGGCCGGGCGATCGTGGGTCGATTCGGGGTGCTGGAGGTGGTCGCGAGGAGGGTCGATTCGGTACCGTCTCTGCTGTCGTTTGACTGTCAAACACAACCTAACTCGCCTAGAATCAGTACCCGTTCCAGAAGAACCAGGTCTGACCGCCCGCGGGGCGGTCGGTGCGCCGGGGCAGCCCGACCCCGAGGGGGCGCCGCCGGCCCCGCTCTCACTCGGCGGGGAACCGGCTGGAGTAGGAGCGGTACTGCTCGAGGGTGCGCCGGGCGTAGCCGACCGCCCGGCGGCACGGGCACACGCCGGAGGGGTAGCGCCGGGCCACCTCCGGGTCGTCGAGCTCGAGCATCGCCCGCTCCACCCCCTCGGTCCAGCGGTCCGGGTCGAGGCCGGCCTCCCGCGCCAGACGGCGGGCGGTGACCACGTGCGCCGGCCCGCAGTTGTACGCGGCGACGGCGAGCGCGAGGCGGTCGCGCTCCGGCACGTCGGCGAAGAGGTCCAACAGCTGGCGCAGGTAGCGGGCGCCAGCCTGGGCCGCCTGCTCGGGGTGGTGGGGGTCGTCGACGCCGAGGGCGCTCTGCGTCGCCGGCATGAGCTGGAACAGGCCGGCGGCGCCCCCCGGCCCGATCGCCGTCGGGTCGAACCGGGACTCCTCGTGCACGACCGCGGCCAGCAGGCGCCAGTCGACGCCCACCGAGCGGCCAGCGGCGCGCAGGGTGTCGTCGAACGGCGACAGCGCGCCGCTCGGCACCGGTCGGGCAGGTCGCGCGCGCCGCGAAGGCGTCAGCCCGAGCTCGGTCTCCTCGAGGTCGCGGAGCAGGCCCGACCGGCGGCAGTCGGCGAGGAAGTCGTCGGCCGCCCGCTGCAGGCCGGGGGCGGCCGAGCTCACCGCCCACACCAGCTCGACCCGCGGCAGGACCACCGGGCCCCGGCGCAGCTCGGGGTGGAGCGGCAGCTCGAGGCGGGCGACGTCCTCGTCCACGACCGCGACCTGGGCGTCGCCGCACGCCACGCGGTGGAGGGCGGTGAGAGCGTCGGACCCGAGCGGCATCGGCGGCGGCTCGAGCGGTGGCTCGAGCGGCAACAGGCCGCAGAGCTCGGCGACCGGCCCTGACGCCACCGGGGCCAGGCCGGCGAGCTCGTCGACGACCGCGAGCCCGGCTTCGTCGGCGCGCAGCACGCTGACCAGGTCGGCGCGACGGACGGGCGCGGTCAGTCGCACCGCGCCGGCGCGAGAGGGCGCGGCGGGCTCGTGCAGCGCCGCCAGGTCGCCGTAGCCGCTCTCGAGCCAGTCGACCGGGTCGACGTCCGGGGGCGGGAAGACCAGCTGCAGGCGAGCCCGCAACCGGCTGGCGAACGCCCGCGCCAGCTCGTACTCGAAGCCGCGCTCCCCGTCCGCGCCGACCGCCCAGGTGGTCGGGCCGCTGCGGGTCACCACCCGCAGCGTGCGGGTCGCGCGGATCAGGTCGAGGTCGCGGCAGGCGGCGACCCGACCGGAGTGGGGCACCGGCCGCTC
>CAYTJW010000074.1:0-12717 GCA_964438135.1 uncultured Thermoanaerobaculia bacterium | reverse complement strand
CGTGGCGCCTGCGCGGCGCCGCCGACCGCCTCCTCGGCGGGCCCGGCCTGCGCCGCGGTCGCCGCCACCCGAGCGAGGTGCTCCCCGGCGACGCGGTCGACTTCTGGCGGGTCGAGGCGGCGGAGCCGGGTCGGCTGCTGCGCCTGCGGGCCGAGATGCGGCTGCCGGGCGAGGCCTGGCTGCAGTGGGAGATGGTCCCGGAGGGCGGCGGCACGCGCGTCGTCCAGACCGCCGCCTTCGCCCCCGTGGGCCTCGGCGGCCTGCTCTACTGGCGCTCCCTCTACCCGGCGCACCGGGTCATCTTCTCGCGCCTGGTGCGGGCCGTGGCCCGCGCCGCCGAGAGGGCGGAGGTCGGCCCGTGAGGACCTTCACCTACGCCTGCGAGCAGTGGCTGCCGCGGCCCCTGGCCGAGGTCTTCCCGTTCTTCGCCGAGGCCCGCAACCTGGAGCGGATCACGCCTGCCTGGTTGCGCTTCGACGTCCTCACCCCGGCGCCGGTGGCGATGGGCGTCGGCACCCTCGTCGACTACCGCCTGCGCTGGCACGGGCTCCCCCTGCGCTGGCGGAGCGAGATCACCGCCTGGGAGCCGCCCCACCGCTTCGTCGACGAGCAGCGGCGCGGCCCCTACCGGTTGTGGGTGCACGAGCACCGATTCGAGGAGCGCGACGGCGGCACCCTGGTCGCCGACCACGTCACCTACGCCGTGCCGTTCGGCTCCCTGGCGGACCGCCTGGTCGTGGCCCGCGACGTGCGCGCCATCTTCGCCCACCGCCGCGCCGCCCTGGCCGCGCTGTTCCCGGCGCCACCCTGACCACGGCTTCAGCGAGGCCCCCCGCCCCCGGCGAGGCGGACGGCGAGGCGCAGCCGGTGGAGGAGCGCCTGCACCGTGGCCAGCCCGACCAGGACGAAGAAGGCGTCCACCAGCGACAGGTCGAGGCCGCCGAGGCGGAGCGAGGCGGCCGGCGCCACTCCCAGCGCCACCGAGACCACCGCCAGGGCGACGTACAGCTCGGCCTTGCCGAGACCGGTGTAGTGGCGGGCGCCGAAGCTGGCGTGGATCTGGGTGCCCAGGTCGGCGGAGAGGAGCAGGCCGACCAGGACCGCCAGGCCGAGGGTCGCGGTCGCGTGGGGCGAGGACGCCAGGCCGACGAGGATCGCGACCTCCACCAGCCGGTCGAAGAAGTGGTCGAGCAGGTCGCCCAGGGCGCTGGCCCGGCCCTGCCGGCGGGCCATGACCCCGTCGAGCCCGTCGGCGAGGGCGGACACCGCCGCCAGGGCGCCGCCGGCGAGGTACCAGGCCGGGTGGCGGCCCGACAGCCAGTAGGCCGCCCCGGCCGCACACCCGCTCAGCAGGGCGAGGGCCGAGACCACGGTCGGGTGGACCCCGTCCAGCCGTCGCGCCAGGGGCTCGAGCGCCGCCCGGAGCAGCTCGCGGGCCCGATCGCCGCCGCCCACGCTGGTTTGCATCGGGCCGAGTGTAGCGCACGCACCCGCCGGGGCCGCCGCCCATCGCCAAAGAGAAAGGCCGCCCGCACCGGAGCGCGAGCGGCCGTCGTCGTGCGACCGGGGACCGGGCTCAGCTGCCCATGAAGGCGGCGGTGTCGCCGACGCTGGCGAACGTGCCGGCCTCGTTGGTGTAGGTCTTGACCGCACCCGTCACGGTGTCGGTGACGGTCAGGGTGAACTGGACGTTGGTCAGGGAGCCGAAGAACAACCAGTAGTAGCCGTTGATGCCGCGCGCGTCGAGCGCCTTGGCCACCAGCTCGACGTTGGCCGGGTCGAAGAACCAGAAGCTGCCGGTGTCGCCGGTCAGGCTCGACTGGTAACCGACGCCCGTGTTGCCCTCGAAGTCGGTCCAGCTCACCTCGAGGCGGAAGCGGTCACCGTTGAGGTACAGGGTGCGGTCGCCGAAGCCGTCGGCGACCTCGCCGGTCGCGAACACGGTGTAGGTCTTGCCCGCCTCGACCGCCACGTCCCACAGCTTCAGCACCGCGGTCGCGGTCCCGGCCAGCCGGGCCTCGAGGTCGTAGCTGCCGGCCGGCACCTCGATCGCCTCGCCGGCCTGCTGGAAGGCGACGTTGGCGAACAGCACCGCCCCACCCTGGAGGGCGACGTCCACCGGCGGCGCGTCGGGCGAGCCGTGGAAGAAGCGGATCCGGGCCGAGCCCGCGGCCGGGGAGGCGTTGTCGTCGACGAGCACCACCGGGGTCAGCTCGGAGAGGTTGTCGGTGGCGACCACCGAGTAGTCGGTGGCGCCGGCCAGGGTCAGGTTGGCGTCGACGACGAACGGGCCCGCGCCGTTGGCGCCGGCCGGCTCGACCTTGACGTTGTAGGTGCCGGCGGGCAGCGCGGCGTAGCCGGTCACCTGGTTGAACGCGACGCTGGTGAAGGCGCGGGTGCCGTTGACCCAGACGTCGACCGCCGGCGCGTCGGGCGAGGCGTGCACCACCCGCACCCGCGCCTCGCCGGACATGCCGGGGTAGGCGCTCTCGACGCCCAGCGTCACGTTGAGGGGGGTCGGGCCGGCCACCGCGGCCGGGGCGACGCCGAGGACCAGGATCGCGAGACCACCGAGGACGAGACGGGACAGCTTCATGACGACACCCTCCGTCGCCCCGCCTGCGAGCGGGGCACAGGTCGTGGCTCGTGCGAGCCGGTTGGTCGTGGGGTGAACCGCCGCCGAGCCCGCTCCCGACCCCTCGCCGCCCGGCGTTCCGGCGGACCGATTCGGCCGGCGCTGCGCGACCTCGGGCGCTCCCCGGCGCTCGCCCCACGGGGGCTGGCCGGCGAGCGCCCGGCCGTTGCGGGCGCCAGTGGTGGGGGCGGGGGGGAGGCTCGTGCCGTTCACGCGATCGGTAACGTCAAGGTTTTATCTTATAATTTCACTTCGACCGAGTTTTCCTGACGACCTCTTCAAACCGCTGGTGAATCGACAGTTGCCTCGCGGCGGTGACGGGCTGCCCGGGCTGTGCTACCGTCGCCGCGGCTCGTACGGGGAGGACACCATGGCCGACCGCGTCTACAAGAAGATCCGCGTCACCGGGTGCTCGGCGAAGAGCGTCGAGAAGGCCGTCGAGATCGCCATCGCCAAGGCGTCGGACAGCGTCCACAGCATGTCCTGGTTCGAGGTGACCGAGATCCGCGGCGCGGTCGCCGACGGCAAGGTCGCCGAGTGGCAGGTCACGGTCGACCTCTCCTTCAAGGTCGACTAGGGCCGACCGCGCCCTGTGCCCGTCGGCGCCCCAGCCGACCCCGGCTGCCGCGCCCCTCTTGCACGAGGTGCAGAAGCGCGCTAGCATGCGCGTCCGGCTGTGGGGCCGTAGCTCAGCTGGGAGAGCGCTAGAATCGCACTCTAGAGGTCGAGGGTTCGATCCCCTTCGGCTCCACCAACAAACCAGAGCACTTACCGAGACCCGTTGAGACGGGTCTCAAGTTTTTTCGGCTTTTGCGCCCCGCTTGCGCCCCTGAGCGAATCCAGCGCCGCATGACGCCGCCTTGGCGGAGCCGACGCTACTGCCAGTCCCCCACCAGCTCGAACGCCGCCCAGTGGAAGGGGTGGCTGGCGTCGAGGCGGCGGGTCGCCCCGTCCGCGGCCGGCACCTCGACCGGGCCCCGGATCAGCTCGACCTGCGCCCGCCGCAGCGCCTCGTCCTTGGGCAGGCCGCTCTGGAGGTTCGCGTAGAAGCGCCCCATCAGCTCGGCGGTGCTCTCGTCCGCCACCGCCCACAGCGAGGCGAGGACCGTGCGCGCACCGGCGTACTGGAAGGCGCGGGTGAGGCCGAGGATGCCCTCCCCCGCGACTTCCTTGCCGAGCGCCGTCTCGCAGGCCGACAGCGTCACCAGGTCAGCGTCGAGCCGCACCTGCTCGAAGACCTCCCACGCCTGCAGGAGACCATTGTCCTGGCCCTCGGCGGGCTGCTCCGGGATGGTCAGGGCAAGGCCCGAGGAGAGCGGCCGTCGCTCGTCGACGAAGCCGTGGGTGGCGAAGTGGAGCGCCGTCACCCCCTCGCCCACGGCCTTGGCGCGTTCCTCGGTGGCGTCGTCGCCCAGCCAGAGGATGGCCTGGTCGCCGAGCAGCCGGCCGAGACCCTCGACCTCGAGCCTAGTCGCCGGCAGGGGCTTCAAGGAGAGCCCGCTGCGGCGGGCATGCTCGAGCACGAGCGGCTCTTCCACGGCCGCAGCCTGCGGGTAGAGGGGGTCGCCGAAGGCGACCAGCCGTGTCTCCTCAACGAGTCTGCGCTGCTGCTTCAGCTGCGCCATGACTGTTGCCGACGCGACCACGGACAGCGGCTTCTCCTCGACCAGGTAGCGGCCGGTGCCGGGGTCGAGCAGGGCGGCGAAGGGCAGGACGTGCAGCGGGCCGTCTGGAACCACAATCACCCTGGAACACGCTGCAATCGCGTCGGCCGCCGGCGCGAGGAGGGCGGTGGACAACGCCCGACTCGCCTGGGCAAGCGCTTCCTCGCCGGGATCCTCGCCACTCGACGTGGCACCGATCCCACCCCACTGGATCAGTCGCCGCAACCGTTTGACCTCCTCGCGCAGCGACTGCTCGCCGACCGCGAGGGTGTAGACCATGAAACGCTCCGGCTCCGGGCCGAGAGCGAAGAGGTAGGTTTTCCCCTGCCCCAGGAAATACGCGAGCAGGAGACCTCCTGGCTCGAGCGCCTGTTTCGCACCAGCCAGGTCGACCGGCTCTGGGTAGCGCAGCTCCGCGAGGCGCGGCGAGGCGGCGCGAACCCTGGCTCGAATCTCGTCCTGGTGCTGTTCGATAGCGGCGAGTTCGGCGAGCAACCCGGTGCGCGCGTCCTCGTCCTCGGCCGCGAGCTCCCCCAGCGCGGCCATGGTCTGGTCGTGGGCGGCGTTGGTGAGGTGCCGTTCCCGCTCGAGCTCGGAAGGGACGTCGTGGGCGACGAGATCGCGCTCGGCAAGCATGGCGAGAAGGGCCCTCGCGTGCGCGCTCTCGACCACGCCGAACGCCTCCTCGCGCCGACCTTCCTCAAGCAAGACGTCGACCAGATCGCGGTAGATCTCCAAGTACTGGGCCCGGAAGTCGCCAAGGTGCTCCGGCGTGCCGCCCAGTCGCCGCTGTTGGGCCTCGAGTGCTCGCACCGCCCGCTGGAGGGCTTCGAGAGCCTCAGAGGTGCGCCCCTGCGCGCGGAAGACCTGGGCCAAGTCGTGAAGACATGTGGCTAGCTCGGCGCTTCCTGGAGCAGAGCGCTCGTAGAGCTGCTCGGCCCGTCTCTGTTGCGCCTCCGCCGTTTCCAGGTCGCCTCTCTTCAGGGCCACGTTGCCAAGGTTTGCGAAGCTCGCCGCCACTGCCAGGCTGTCAGGGGCGAGGCGTTCCTCGATCTCGAGGGCTCGGCGGTAGTAACCCTCTGCCGCCTCGAGCTCGCCACGGTCCGAAGCCAGGATACCGAGGTTGACGAGGCTGAACCCGACGTCGAGGCTGTCCGGGGCGAGGCGTTCCTGAATCTCGAGGGCGCGGCGTTGGTACGCTTCCGCCTCGGCGAGATCCCCGCGCTTCTCGGCCACTACCCCGAGGTTGCCGAGGTCTGCCGCGAGGGCGAGGCTGTCAGGGGCGAGGCGTTCCTCGATCTCGAGGGCTCGGCGGTAGTAACCCTCTGCCGCCTCGAGCTCGCCACGGTCCGAAGCCAGGATACCGAGGTTGGCGAGGCTGCCGGCCACGGTCAGGCTTCCCGGAGCGAGGTGCTCCTGGATGTCCAACGCGCGTCTGTGGTACGCCTCCGACCCCTCGAAGTCGCCGCGATTCCAGGCGAGAATCCCAAGGTTGGTCAGGCTCATTGCCATGTCGAGGCTCGTGGGTGCCAGTTCCTCCCTAATCTCGAGGGCGCGACCGTAGAAGGCTTGGGCGGACTCGAGGTCGCCCCGCCTAGCGGCGAGGACGCCCAGGTTGTTCAGGTTCATCGCGGCGGGTAGGCAGCGCGCCGCCCGGTCGTCGTAGACCTCGTGAGCCCGGCGGAAGGCCCCCTCCGCGGCCTCGAGGTCGCCCTTGTACCAGGCGAGCAGCCCGAGGTTGTTCAGGCTCATCGCCACGCCAAGGCTTTCCGGGGCCAGTCGCTCCCTGATCTCGAGTGCGCGGTGGAGGTAGCCGTCTGCGGCCTCGAGGTCGCCACGGTACAGGGCAAGGCTGCCGAGGTCATTCAGGCTCGCCGCCGCGACCAGGCTGCCCTCCGGTCGGCTGGCCAGGGCCTGGGCATACGCGGCCGCGGCCTCATCGAGGCGGCTGGCGGACTGGAGAGCCCGACCCTGGCGCTCCCGGGCGCACCCCAATGTAGCCAGGTCCTGACTTGCGGCCGCTGCCGCCTCGGCCCAGAGCTCTGGCGAGCCCTCGAGCGCACCGGTCTCGGCCGCCAGCACGAGAAGCCATGTCCGCACGGCCGACCGGCCTTCATCCCGAGCCAGTGCTCCCAGGCGTTCCGCGCCCTCAACCCCGCCCACGCGACGGGCGTCGGCCAACTCCCCGACTGCCTGCTCCGTCATGTCAGGCCGCACGTTGATGGCCCACGCACCGTCGCCGAGCGAGAACGAGAGAGCCTCTCCACCCCGGCGTCCCGCGATGGAGACCGCACCTCGCGGCGCCTCCTCGAGCGCCAGGCGGTCGAGGTCGAAGGGCGAGACCAGTTCACCGCCGGCCTCGCCCCGGCGCCAGCGGAGGAGACGGTCTCCAGGCTGGGCCCCTGCCTTGGCAGCCAGGCCATCTGGTTTGACCTGCTCCACGATGAGCCCTGACAGTGGTTCAGGAGGCGGCGGCGAGGACGACGCGCATCCGGATCCGAGCAACGCGCCCACCACCAGCAGAATCCACGGGAAGTCAGACGCCGCGCCTTTGGTCGTCCCGGCAGCCACGAGTACTCCTTCCTCTGGGCTGACTACGGTTGCGCTCCCGACCACGCCTGAGTGCCCCCGGTCTCGAACCCGTCGCTGAAGATCATCGTCGAGGAATCGAGCAGCGCGAACACCCCCACGCGCTCGATGGGCGCCGACACGGTCTGCGTCGCCAGGTCGACCACCGACCCGGGCAACCGGCTCCAGGTCGAGCCCTGCAGGAAGTGGACGGACAGGCTCTGGACCGGCACGGTCTCCTCGCCGAGGGGGTTGTCGACCAGCCCGTTGCCGTTCTCGTCGTGGTAGGTGAGGGTGATGGTGGGGCTCTCGCTCGTCCCCTCGAAGACGACCTGGCCGTTGGCGAGCGACACCACCCGGAACTCACGGCCGCTCTCGTACCCCGACGTCACAGGCTGCAGCATCGGGTCGTCTGGGTCGGGGAAGGCGATGCTGACCGAAGTGTCGCCGATCAGCGCGCCGGCCGGGATCACGAGCGTACTGGGCTGGCTGTCCGGCGCGTCGCCCGGCGCGCCCATTGGGTCACCGTGCTCGACCCGTTGGTCGACCGCGGCGTAGACCTTCTCTTCGGTTTCGTACTGGCCGAGCGGGTTCACCAACTCGGTGATGTCAGGGTCTTCGCAGTCCCGCCACACCGTCCCGAATGGCGCCGTCTCCTCCTCCACCCCACCGATGGTTGGCAGCACGCGCACCTGGTAACAGCCGTCGGGCAGGAAGTTCACCGACCAGTGGATCATCGCCTTGCCGTTCGGTGGTACCGGCATGGGGTTGGGGGTGTTCGGGTTGCAGCTGGCCATGTCCCACCAGATCGGCGCGCCGCAGCTGCGGTACTGGAAGCGCAGCATCTCCACTGGCTGGCCCTCGTAGCAGCCGCCCGAGTTGGTAGCGTAGTAGGTCACCTTGAAGCAGCCGTTGGCGGCGCACATCGAGTTGCCCTGCTCGTTGACGTCGACGCAGCCGGGGTGACACGCCGCCACGCCCACCGCGTTCTCGCTCGCCTCCTCGAGGCCACAGGCGTCGGCCGCCCGCACCACGAACTGGTAGTCGAGGTCGAGGAGTTGGTCCGAGGTCCACGAGGTGGCGGGTTGGGCGACGGTCGCCAGTGGCTGCGAGTAGTCCATCACCCCAGTGCCGCCGTCCCAATACACGTTGTAGCTGACGACGTCGGCTGAGGGCGACCGCGTCCAGGTCAGCGTGACCGTGCAGTCGCCCGGGGCCTCGGCGGCGGTGTTGAGGACCGCGAGGGGCGGCGTCCCGTCGACCGTCACCGTGCGGGTGTCGGCGGCGGCGCAGCCGGCCGGGTCGGTGTAGAGGTAGGTGAGGACGTGCGTCCCGTCGCCGGCGACGGCCGGGTCGAAGGTGCCGGCCACCGGGTCGATCACGCCCGCCCCGGACCAGACGCCTCCCGGCGGGGAAGCGCCGCCGAGCGGGAACGGGGCGAGGTTCACGCAGGTGGCGAAGTCGGGCCCGGCCTCCACCGTCGGCAGCGAGTTGACGGTGAGGGTGAACGCGGGCGATGCCCCCGGGCACCCCTCAGGCGAGGTGACCGCCACGGTGTACTGCGTCGTCGTCACCGGGCTGACCTCGATGGTCCGGGTGCTCTCGCCGGTGGACCACAGGTAGGTGGCGTAGCCCGCCCCAGCGTCGAGGGTGGCCGACTGGCCGACGCAGATGGCCGACGGCCCGGTGATCACCGGCTGCGGCGTCGGGTTGACCAGCAGGGTGAAGACCGGCGACGTCCCGTCGCAGCCGTCGGCGTTGGTGACGGTGACGGTGTAGTCGCTCGTCGCGGCCGGGCTGACCGTAACCGTTCGCGTGGTCGCACCGGTGGACCAGAGGTACGACGTGTAGCCCTCACCCGCGTCCAGGATCGCCTCGTCCCCCTGGCAGATGGCCGCCGGGCCCGTGATGACCGCAGCCGGCGTCGGGTGCACGGTGACGGCGTGCTCGGGCGACGTGCCGGAGCACCCCTCGGCCGTGGTCACCGCGACGGTGTAGCCGGTGGTCGCCGTCGGGCTGACCTCTACCGTCTGCGTCGTTGCGCCGGTCGACCAGAGGTAGCTCTCGTACCCCGCCCCGGCATCGAGTGTGCCGCTGTCGCCCGCGCAGAGCTCGGTGGCGCCGGTGATGGTGGGTGACGGGTTCGGGTTGACCGCCACGGTGTGGGTGGGCGAGGTCCCCTCGCAACCGCCGGCGGTCGTGACCGTGACCGTGTAGTCGGTGGCCACGGTCGGGCTGACGGTGATGGTGCGCGTCGTCGCGCCGGTCGACCACAGGTAGGTTGCATAGCCGGCACCGGCGTCGAGGGTCGCGTCCTCCCCGTCGCAGATCGCGCTCGGGCCGGAAATCACCGGCGCGGGCACGACGTCGACCACGACTCGACAGGCCGAGAGCTCGGAGGTGTTGAACGCGGGATCGGTGGCAGTGGCGGTCAGGTAGTGCCCGGGCGTGAGCACCTCGGCAAGCGGGATCGAGAAGCTCGCGTTGCCGCTGCCGTCGGTCACGACGTCCGTGGTCGCCAGCACCCGCTGCGCCTCGCCGTAGCCGGACGGGTCGCAGGCGTCGTTGTCGAAGACCTCGACCCGGTAGGTGGTGTTGGGCGCGCTGGCGAGCGTGCCTTCGACCACGTTATAGGCCGCCCCGCAGGAGTCCGCCCGGGTGAGGACCGGGTGGTTCTGCAGCAGGTTGGCGCCGCTGTCGGCGTCGAGAGGGTCGTTAGCGGTGACGCCGTTGGCGCCGAGGTCGATGGCGAGCTCGCCGTTCGAGGTGATGGCGTTGCCGGCGATGCGGTTCGAATTCCCCGAGACGACGTAGACGCCGCCCCCTCCGTTGCCCAGGATCAGGTTGCCCTCGCCGAGGACAACCCCGCCAATGGAGTTGTTGCTCGAGCCCGACACGCGGACGCCGCTGCCGCCATTGCCGAGGTCGAGAGTCCCGGTCACGTCGCTGCCCAGGTAGCAACCTTGGATGACGCTGCTCCCACCACCGGAAATCAGAATGCCGTGCCCCTGGAAACGGTTGAGACAGACCCCTCTGATAATCACAGAGCTGCCCGAGACCTGGAGGCCGTCGACCGCCCCAGCCAGGCTGCCGTCGATCTCCAGCACCGGTGACCCGGAGTAGCCCGGCTGCGAGGTGCCGTCGATCTCGAGAGTGTGGGTGATCACTGGGAGGGCGGAGGTAGGCTGGATAGTGAAGGGGCCCGATCCCGGGATCGCAAACTCGATGGTGTCGCCGTAGGGGTAGTTGGCGTTGCTGGCGTTGAGGGCCTCGCGCAGAGAGCAATGTGTGCCGTCGCACGTGCCGTCGTCGAGGTCGTCGGTGATGGTGACCGTGAAGGTCATGGGGCCGGGAGACACGGCCCGGACGGTAGAGAATTCCGACGAGTTTCCGATCGCGTCCGTGGCCGTGGCGACGATGGAGTCGAGCAACGAGATCCCGAGGCTCGCTGCGCTGCCGAGGGTCGCTTCCTTGGACCCCGCAGCGAGGTCCGCTTCGCTCCATGAGTCAGTGGCGAGGTAGCGCATGCCCTCGCCGCTCGCCAGCGAGTCGGCCTGGTAGAAGTCGATTGCGATCGGGTAAGCCGAGTTGACGGCCAGGCTGTCGACCGAGTACGTCACGACCAGGTCGCCGCCCGGCTCGATATCGACAGATTCGAGAACCGGGTAGTTCTGGAGGAGGTTGGGTCCGCCATCCGGATCTCCCTCATCGTTTGGGGTTCGCCCGTTGTCACCAAGATCGATTCCCGCGTCAAGGTTCTGAAACACGGCGTTGCCTCGCACCGTGTTGCGGCCTACCACCTCGTCAATGGCCCTAATGACGACGCCGTCTAGGCCGTTACTGGCAATGATGTTGGCTTCCCCAGGGCCGACACCACCGGCTGCTACTGAGGTTGAATCACTCAGATAGACACCGTAGCCAGTGTTGCCAAGAGGCAGTGCCCCCCCCACCTGCGTCCCGATCAGATTCCCCAGAACCACCGTCCCATCACTGGAATAGACACCAACGCCGAAGACGCCATTGCCGGAAACGAGATTGCCAGCGGCCGGCACGGTCCCACCGACGACTGCATTGTCATGCTGGGCGACGTAGATGCCAGCTTGCGCGTTTCCAAGATCGGACGTGCCGGCGAGATCGGTGCCTACGAAGTTGCCTTGGATGACACTGCCGCCTGCAAACATGGACTCAACTTCCACTCCTGAGGTGCCGTTCGCGGAGCAGAGGTTCCTCGCATGCGGCGCCGTGCCCCCGATCGTGACGCTAGATTCGGTGAAGGAAACTCCCCTGTCGGCATTCCCAAGCGCAGCGGACCCAGTCCAGTCAGTACCCACCTTGTTGCCTTGCACGATGCTCCCCGACGTCGACCATCCTCCCTTCACTCCGGTTCCGCCGTTGCCCGCAATCAGGTTCCCCTCTCCCTCTGCGGAGCCGCCCACCACAACGTCCGTCGACTGAAGAAACACCCCGTGAGAGGAGTTCGCGAGTTCCAAGGTTCCGCTGACGTCGGTGCCAATGGAGTTCCCTTGTATCAAGTGCCCCGAACCTGAGGCGACTTGAACCCCATACAGATCGTTGCCCGAAATCACATTTCGCGCGGCCGCGGCCGCTCCACCGATCAAGACGCCGCCCGACGCGTCAACTCTTATCCCTCCCTCGACATTGCCAGCATCCGTGGTTCCCGTCGCATCCGTACCAACGAAACACCCTTCGATAATTACGCTTCCGGCACCGAAGACGTGCACTCCGAAGTCGTCGAAGCGATTGATGACCATGCCGCGGATTGTGCTGACGCCCTGCACGCTCAGGCCACTAGTAGCGCCAGCGAACCGACCATCCAGCTCAACCATGCCGTCTGCGTGCGTTGTGCCGTCAATTGTCACCGATTGCGTCACGGACAGCGCGCTGAACGGCCTAATGGTGCTGTTGCCCGATTCAAGACCTGCGAACGAGATCGAGTGAGGGCCGGCTACGGCGTTGACCTCAGCTATTGCGGAGCGCAGTGTGCACACCCCATTCCCCGCCGCGGTCTCGCAAACACCGTCCCCGGGGTTCGCATCGGCCGTGTCACTTACGCTGTTCACGATCCACGTGCCTCTCGACTTGCGGTTCAGCGAGACGAGTGGCGTCGGCGAGCCTGGCGCGGCAACCACCAGGTTGCGAAGGGACGGCGGACCCAGGCGCATCGGCAGCGCGGCAACGACAGCGGTCGCCACGGGGAGAGCGGCGCGGAGCACGCGGTCGGCGTCCCGCCAGGTCTTCACGGGCGCCCTCAGCGATACCGGCTCCAGGGTGACGAGCTCGAGTCGCCCGCCCCTCCGGTCGAGAACCACCAGGTCCTCGAGGGGGTTCCCGAAGAAGCGCACAGGCACCAGGTGCGCCGAGGTGATCGACTCGCCGTCGCCTTCCACCACGGTGGCGAAACGCCCCGCGAGCTCCGCGGCGTCGCTCGCCTTGGCAGCGAGCTCCGCGAGGTCCTTGCCGGCGAGAACCCGCACGCTGCCGTCGACCAGCAGCACCGCGAGGCTGTGCGCCGCCGCGTCGTCGAGCCGGGCGGCCGCCAGTGCTACCGCGGGCATGGGCAGCGCGATCCGATCCACCAGGGCGGCCGGGACCTTCCGTTGGAACTCCTCGCTCAGGGATAGCCGCCGGTCGCGGCCGTGGATCAGCACCACTTCCGCGCCGCAGGCCACCGCGATATCGCCCATCCAGAGGCCAAAGCGGCCGACCGCCAGCGCGGTTGGCGCCCCGGGAAGCTCGAACACCTCGGGCTCACGCCTCAGGGCGCCTTCCGCCCCCTCGAACACCAGCAGTTTGCCCCCGGTCTCGGTCGTGACAGTGAGTGCCAGGTCG
>CAYTJW010000073.1:0-12826 GCA_964438135.1 uncultured Thermoanaerobaculia bacterium | reverse complement strand
CGGTCGAGGCCGTCGCCGACGGCCCCGGCGGGCCGGGGCTGCTGTTCGCCGCCCGCCGGGAGGGCGGCGGCGCGCGCTCCACCGCCACCTCGGTGGTGGGGCCAGGCGAGGTCCGGGTCGAGGTCGAGCTGCCGAGCGCGCGGGTGGCGGAGCAGTACGCCTGGCTGCTGGACGCCGCCCGCGGCCTGCTGGCGGTGGCCGGGCAGCGGCCCGGGGGCGAGCGGCGGGCGGCCGGCGAGGACGCCCCGTGCCCGCCCTCTGTGCCCGAGCCGCAGTCCCTGGTGCGGGAGGTGAGGGCGGTGTACGCCGACGCCGGCCGGGTCGCCCGCGGCGACGTCAGCGTCCTCGTCCTGGGCGAGTCCGGCACCGGCAAGGAGGTCCTCGCCCGTTACCTGCACCGGGCGTCGCCGCGTGCTGCCGGCCCCTTCCGGAGCCTCAACTGCGCGGCCCTGCCGCAGGACCTGCTCGAGTCGGAGCTGTTCGGCATCGAGCGCGGGGTGGCGACCGGCGTCGACGAGCGGCCGGGCACGTTCGAGCAGGCCTCGGGGGGCACCCTGGTGCTCGACGAGATCGGCGACATGGCCCTCGAGACCCAGGCCAAGATCCTGCGCGTGCTGCAGTCGGGCGAGGTCTACCGGCTCGGCGCCCGCGGCCCGCGGCACGTCGACGTGCGGGTGGTCGCGTCCACCAACCGCGACGTCCGCGCCATGCTCGCCGCCGGCACCTTTCGCCGCGATCTCTACCACCGCGTCGCCACCTGGGTGGTCGAGCTGCCGCCGCTGCGCCGGCGGCGGGCCGACATCGCCAACCTCGCCGCCCACTTCCTGGCCCGGGCGGCGGAGCGGCGCGGCCTGCGCCTGAGGGGCATCTCGCGCGCCGCCCTGGAGAGGCTGGAGGCGTTCCCCTGGCCGGGCAACGTCCGCCAGCTGGAGAACGAGATGGAGCGGGCGGTGCTGTTCCTGGAGCCCGGAGAGCTGCTCGACACCAGCCGCCTGAGCGAGGAGATCCGCGCCGCCACGGCGGTGGCCGGCGGCGGCGGTCGGCTGGCGGCGGCCCTGGAGCGGGTGGAACGGGACGAGGTCGCCCTCGCCCTGGGCCGGACCGGGGGCGACGTCGAGCGGGCGGCGGCGGAGCTCGGCGTCAGCCGTGCCACGCTCTACCGGCGGATGAGGGCGCTGGGCGTCGAGCCCTGAGGCCGAGGCAGGCCGCGCGGCGGACGCGCCGGGACCCGGGGTCGCGCCAGCTCGGCGGGTCGGGGAGGTCGACTCCCGGTGCAGCGGCTCGGCGAGGTGACCGGGTCACGCCGCGTCGCGCGCCACGGGGCGGCGCGGGCTCTGCTAAGCTACCGCCTCGCCCGGGCGGCGAGCTGGAGGAGGTGCCATGGACCGGAGGACGACCCCCATCGACGCCGACGCGGTGGACCGCCACCTGGCGGGGCTCGGCATCACCCAGGTCGGCCGGGCGAGCATCCGCGAGATCAAGCGCCTGGTGGACCTCATCGAGGAGGAGACGGGCGAGCGGTACATCCGCATGGAGATGGGGATCCCCGGGCTGCCGCCGATCGCGGCCGGGGTCGAGGCCCAGATCCAGGCCCTGCGCGAGGGCGTCGCCGCCATCTACCCGGACATCCAGGGGATCCCCGAGCTGAAGCGCGAGGTCGCCCGCTTCGTCAAGCTCTTCCTCGACGTCGACGTCGAGCCCGAGCGCTGCCTGCCGGCGGTGGGCTCGACGATGGGCAGCATGGCCTGCTTCCTGACCGTCAACCGGATGTACGCCCACCGCCAGGGGACGCTGTTCCTGGACCCCGGCTTCCCGGTCCACAAGCAGCAGTGCCGGGCCATCGGCCACGACTTCATGAGCTTCGACGTCTACGACTTCCGGGGCGAGAAGCTGCGCGCCAAGCTGCTGTCGTTCCTCGAGACCGGCAAGGTGTCGTCGATCCTCTACTCCAACCCCAACAACCCGTCGTGGATCTGCTTCACCGAGGAGGAGCTGCGGATCATCGGCGAGCTGGCCCGGCAGTACGACGCCGTCGTCATCGAGGACCTGGCCTACTTCGGCATGGACTTCCGCAAGGGCTACTGCCACCCGGGCCAACCGCCCTTCCAGCCGACCGTGGCCCGCTACACCGACCTCTGGGTGCTCCTGATCTCCAGCTCCAAGGCGTTCAGCTACGCCGGCGAGCGGCTCGGCCTGGTGGTGGTGTCCGAGGCGCTGTGGAACCGGCGGGCGCCCGACCTGAGGCGCTTCTTCGCCTCCACCCAGTTCAGTCACGCCTTCGTCTTCGGCACGCTCTACTCGCTGTGCGCCGGGACCTCCCACTCGGCCCAGCGGGCGGTGGCCGCCGCCCTCAGGGCGGTCAACGACGGCGAGATCGCGTTCCTCGACGCGGTCCGGGAGTACGGCGAGAAGGCGAAGCTGATGAAGCGCATGTTCCTCGCCAACGGCTTCCGGATCGTCTACGACCGCGACCTCGACGAGCCGATCGCGGACGGCTTCTACTTCACCTTCGCCTACCCCGGCCTGAGCGGCGAGCAGCTGCTCGAGGAGCTGCTCTACTACGGCGTCAGCGCCATCACCCTGGCCATCACCGGCAGCGAGCGGACCGAGGGCCTCAGGGCCTGCACCTCGCTGGTTCGGCGCGAGCAGCTGCCGGTGCTCGAGGAGCGGCTGGCCCGCTTCCACCGCGACCACCCGCTCGCCGGGTCGTAGCGGCCGCGTCGGGCGGGGGTGGTACACTCCGGGGATGGGCCCCGCCAACACTGACTCCCGGCTGCGCGGCGGCGCCGGGCCGGGGCCGCCGTGACCCTGCGGCACCGCCTGCTGGCGGTCCTGGCCCCGACCTTCCTGCTCCTGATCGCTGCCACCGCGACGGTCGCCTACCGCCAGAGCCGGCGCACGCTGCTGGTCGAGATGAACCGCGAGGGCCTCCAGGTCGGCCAGGCCAGGGCCGGCCAGCTCGACGTGCTGTTCGCCGCCTCGTCGCGCGTCGCCGAGGGGCTGGCCGCGGCCGTTGAGAGCGCGCCGGACCTCGACCCCGCCCGCCTGGCCGCCACCATCCGCGCCACCCTCGAGCGCAACCCGCTCGTCTTCGGCTCGACCGTCGCCCTGGTCCCCGACGCCACCCCGCTCGGTCGCTGCGCCCCGTACCTGTGCCGGGGGCCGGACGGGCTGCGGGCGTCGGACCTGCTCGACCCGGCCTACGACTACCCGCACCAGCCGTGGTTCGCGGACACGGTCCGCAGCCAGCGCGGGCAGTGGGCCGCGCCCTACCTCGACACGGGCGGCGGCGACACCCTCATGACCACCTACGCGACCCCGGTCCGCCGCGACGGCCGGGTGGTCGGCGTCGCCACCGTCGACGTGGCCCTGACCGAGCTGGTGGCGGCGGTGCGGCGGCTGGCGGTTGGCGGCACCGGCTACGCCTTCCTGGTCGCGTCCGACGGCCGCCTGGTCGGCCACCCGGACGTCGGCCTGCTGTCCGCGGAGCCCCTGGCGGCCATGCTCGCGCGCGCGCCGAGCCCGGGTCTCGAGCGCCTCCTGGCGCTGGCGCGCACGCCCGGCGACGAGCAGGAGCCGATCCTCGACCCGTTCCGGCGCGTCCCGAGCTGGGTCATCCACTCCCCGCTGCCGTCCAGCGGCTGGCACCTGGTGATCGTCTACCCCGCGGCCGAGATCCTGCGCAGCCTCGACCACCTGCGCCTGCAGTTCGCGCTGGTGGCGGGCGGCGCGGTGCTGCTGTCGGCGGCCCTCGCCTTCCTCCTCTCGTCGTCGGTCGCCGCGCCCCTCGCCCGCCTCGCCGCCCAGGCGCGCCGTTACGCCACCGGCGAGTACGACATGCGGGTGGACGAGTCGGTCGGCGGCCACGAGATCGGCCAGCTGTCGCACGCCTTCAACTCCCTCGGCGCGGCCATCCGCGAGCAGCTCGAGGCGGTGGCGCGGGAGTCGGCCGCCCGCGAGCGCTACCGCCAGGAGCTGCTGCTGGCGGCGCGGATCCAGCAGAGCCTGCTGCCGGGACAGGACCCGCCCGTGCCGGAGCTGGCCGACCGGGTCGACGTGCACGGCTTCATGAAGCCCGCCAAGGAGGTGGGGGGCGACTTCTACGACGTCTTCCGCCTCGAGGGGGACCGCCTCGGCTTCGCGGTCGGCGACGTCTCCGACAAGGGGGCGCCGGCGGCGCTGTTCACGGCCATGGCCCGGGCCATGGTCAGGGACTTCGCCGAGCGCGGCTTCCACCCGGCCGAGGTGCTGCGGCGGGCCAACCGCACCCTGGTCCGCGACAACCCCTCGGCCATGTTCATCACTCTCCTCTACGGCGAGCTCGACCCCGCCACCGGCCGGGTGCTGCTGGCCTCGGCCGGCCACCCCGACCCCATCCTCCGCCGGGCGGGCGGCGCCGTCGAGGAGCCGACCATGCCCCGCGCCCTGCCGCTCGGGTGCATGCCCTCTTCCCGGTACCGGGTGCGGGAGCTGGGGCTGGCCGCCGGCGACGCGCTGGTGCTCTACAGCGACGGCCTCACCGAGGCGGAGGACCCCGAGCACCGCCTCTTCGGCGCCGAGGGCATCCGCCGGGTCCTCGAGGCGCTCGGCGACGGCGGCTCCCGCGCCGTCACCGCGGCCCTGGAGGTCGCGGCGCGGCAGCACAGCGCCGCGGCCGAGCCGGCCGACGACCTGACCATCCTGGTGGTCCGGCCGGTGGCGCTCGGCTCCGCCACCCCACGCTCGTTCCGCGACCAGGCCCTTCACCTCGAGCTCCCCGCCCACGGCGACAGCTTGCCCCTCCTGCCGCCGCTGGTGGAGAGCGTGGCCCGCCGGGCGGGCCTCGGCCAGGAGGAGGCGGACCGCCTCCGGCAGGCCCTGGCCGAGGTGACCGCCGGCGCCATCGGTCGCGCCCGCAGCCCCGGCTGGGCCGAGCACGTCCGGGTCGACCTGGTGCCCAGGGAGGACGGCGTCAAGGCGGTGGTCACCGACCGCGGCCTGCCCGCCGAGCTCGACCCGGGGGCTCCCCGCGCGACCGGGTCCGCGGCGGCAGGCGCCGCGGTCGACGAGCTCCGCTACGAACCCAACCAGCCGGAGGGCAACCGGGTGGTGATGGTCAAGCGGCGGGGGGCGGGAGGCGGGTAGGCAGCGGCGTCCTCCCGGGGCGTCCGCCCCTCCGTGGGCCTCGCGGCTCCTGCCGAGGTTCCCGTACCCGGCGGGGGAGTGCCTCAGCCACCCGGCGGTCCGCCTCACGCCCTCCGCGGCGGGGTGCCGCCGGCGAGCTGTCGGGGGAGCTCATCGGCTACGGGTACGGGCACGGGTACGGGTGCGACAGGAGACTCCGCCGGACCCGCCGGCCCCGGGGCAGGGCCGGTGGTACACTCGGTGCGGCCCGAAGGCGAACCACGACAGGGGTGGGACCATGGTGGTGACGGAAGAGAAGCAGGGCGCGGTGGCGGTGCTGACGGTGGAGGGCCGGATCGACACGACCACGGCGCCGCAGCTCGAGGCCGCCCTGGTGGCGGTGATCGAGCGGGGGGAGCGCACCCTCCTGCTCGACCTCGGCGGCGCGGACTACATCTCGAGCGCGGGCCTGCGCGCCCTCCTCGTCGGCGCCCGGGCCATGGAGGCCTGCCGCGGCTCCATCGCCCTGGTGGCGCTGCAGGCGGCCGTCAAGGAGGTGCTGGCGGTGACCGGGTTCCTCAACCTGTTCCGGCACTTCAAGTCGAGGGAGATCGCCGTCCGCGAGCTCGACGCCAGCCGCTGACCCGGGGGTCGGCGGGGAGATCGGCAGGGGAGGCCCCCGTGAGAGCAGTGTTCGTGGCGGCGACCGGCCAGAACGTCGGCAAGACCACCTCGTCCATCGGCCTGCTGCACCTGTTCCAGGCGGCGGGCCTCCGGACCGGCTTCATCAAGCCGGTGGGGCAGACCACCATCGACATCGACGAGATCAAGGTCGACAAGGACGCCCTGCTGATGAAGCTGGTCTTCGACCTGCCGGACGAGCTCCCGCCGATGAGCCCGGTGTGCGTCCCGTCCGGGTTCACCGCCGAGTTCCTCAAGAACCGGCAGCGGTACGCCGACTTCGAGGAGCGGATCGTCGAGGCGTTCCGGACCGTGGCCCGGGACAAGGACGTGGTGGTGGTGGAAGGGACCGGCCACGCCGGGGTGGGGTCGATCCTCGGGCTGTCCAACGCCCGGGTGGCGAAGCTGCTCGACATCCCGGTCATCCTGGTGTCCCAGGGCGGGATCGGCAGCTCGATCGACGAGCTGGTGCTCAACGCCGCCCTGTTCCAGCAGGCCGGGGCCGAGATCGCGGGCGTCCTGGTCAACAAGGTGCTGGAGGCCAAGTACGACAAGGTCAAGGCCCTGGTGGCCGACGACCTGGCCCACAAGGGCTTCGAGCCGCTCGGTTTCCTCCCCTTCCGCTCGTCCCTCGCCCGGCCGCACGTGTTCCAGGTCTGCCGTCGGGTCGGGGCCGAGATCCTGTCCGGCGAGGACGACATGACCGAGTACGTGGAGAACGTCGCCATCGCCGCCATGGCGCCGCAGAACTTCCTCGCCCACCTCCGCCACGGGTCGCTCGTCATCGTGCCCGGCGACCGCGTCGACAACATCCTGGTCGCGATCAACTTCCACCTCCTGGGTCGGACCGAGCGGGCGCGCATCGCGGGCATCATCCTGACCGGCGACCTGCGCCCCGAGGAGTCCATCCTGGAGGCGGTGCGCCGGTCCGGCGTCCCCCTCATGGCGTCGGCCGAGGACACCTACGACGTCGCCTCCAAGGTCGTCTCCATGACCGCCAAGACCCAGTCCACGGACCTGGCCAAGATCGAGGGCATCAGGGCCCTCTACCAGCAGCACGTGGACCGCGACCGGCTGTTCGCGAAGCTGGGGCTCTGACGCTCCCGACCCCGACCCCGGTGCCGTCGCCGGCCGCCGCTCGCCGGCCCTTGCACCCCGCCGGCGACGCCGCTACCCTCGGCCGATGAACGACGCCACCCCCCATGACAGCGCGCAGGCGGTCGCGGACGCCCTGGTCGAGCAGGCCCGGCTGGCGTCGGCGGTCTTCCTCCAGTACGACCAGGAGGCGGTCGACCGGATCGTCGAGGCGGCGGCCCGGGCGGGGCTCGCCAAGCACGTCGAGCTCGCCCGCATGGCGGTCGACGAGACCGGCATGGGCGTGTTCGAGGACAAGGTCGCGAAGAACATCTTCGCCACCGAGTCCGTCTTCAACGACATCCGGCACGAGAAGACGGTCGGCCTCATCAGGGACTCGCCCGAGACCGGGATGCTGGAGTACGCCGAGCCGCTCGGCGTGATCCTCGGCATCACGCCGATCACCAACCCGACCTCGACGGCGATGTTCAAGATCCTGATCTCGCTCAAGACCAGGAACCCGATCATCGTCTGCGCCTCCCGCAACGCGCTCGAGTGCACCAACCAGGCGGCGCGGATCCTGTACGAGGCGGCCCTCGCCGCGGGCGCGCCCGAGTACTGCGTGCGCTGGGTCTCAAGCCCGTCGCGCGAGCTGACCCACGCCCTGATGTCGCACCCGGGGGTGTCGCTGATCCTCGCCACCGGCGGCATGGGCCTGGTCCAGGCGGCCTACGGCTCCGGCACGCCCGCCATCGGCGTCGGCCCCGGCAACGTCCCGGTCTTCATCGAGAAGAGCGCCGACGTCAGGATGGCGGTCACCTCCATCCTCCTGAGCCAGCAGTTCGACAACGGCGTCATCTGCGCCTCGGAGCAGGCGATCGTCGTCCAGCGCGAGGTGCAGCAGGCCTTCGACCAGCGGATGCGGGCCGAGGGCGGCACCTACCTGTCGCCGGAGGAGGTCGGCAAGCTCGCCGACGTGGTCATCGACCCGGCCAAGAAGTCGATGTCGTCGAGGGTGGTCGGGCAGCCGGCGGTCAAGATCGCGGCGATGGCCGGCCTCGCCGTCCCGCCCGGGACCCGCCTCCTCGTCGCCCCGCTCGACGGCGTCGGCGACGCCTACCCGCTGTCGCGCGAGAAGCTGTGCCCGGTGCTGGCCTACTACGTGGTCGACAGCTTCGACGAGGGGGTCAAGCTCTGCACCACCCTGACCCACTTCGGCGGCCTCGGCCACACCGCCTCGATCTTCTCCTCCGACGACGCGGCGATCCGCGCCTTCGGCGAGACCATCAACGCCGGCCGGATCGTCGTCAACACCCCCTCCTCCCTGGGCGGGATCGGCGACCTCTACAACCGCCTGCGGCCGTCCCTCACCCTCGGCTGCGGCACCGGCGGCAAGAACATCACCACCGACAACGTCACCGTCACGCACCTGCTGAACATCAAGAGGATCTCCAGGCGCATGGTCAACATGAAGTGGTTCAGGGTGCCGCCGCGGATCTACTTCGAGCCGTTCTCGTTCGACACCTTCTTCCAGCACGAGGTGCGGGAGCTGGGCGCCCGGCGGGCATTCGTGGTCTGCTCCGGCTCGGCCGTGCGCAGCGGGCTCGTCGAGCGCCTCCGCCGCTACCTGCAGGCGGCCGGCATCGCCTCGACCGTGTTCTCGGACGTCCGCCCCGACCCGGACGTCGAGACCGTCGAGCAGGGCGCCCGGCTGATGAAGAAGGAGAGCCCGGACCTGATCATCGCCGTCGGCGGCGGCTCGCCGATGGACGCCGCCAAGGCGATGTGGCTGCTGTACGAGCGGCCGGAGATGACCTTCGACGACCTCAAGCTCCGCTTCGTCGACGTCCGCAAGCGGGTGGTCCGCTTCCCCGAGCTGGGGCAGAAGGCGAAGCTGATCGCGGTGCCGACCACCAGCGGCACGGCCAGCGAGGTGACCGCGTTCACGGTGGTCGTGGACCCGCGGGCGAACGCCAAGTACGCCATCGCCGACTACGCCCTGACGCCGACCATCGCCATCGTCGACCCCAATCTGACCGTGTCCGTGCCGCCGGCGACGACCGCCGACACCGGCCTCGACGCCATCTCGCACGCGCTCGAGAGCTACCTGTCGGTGATGGCCTCCGACTTCACCGACCCGCTGTCGCTCAAGACCTTCCAGCTGGTGTTCGAGTACCTGCCGCGGGCGGTGGCGAACGGGTCCGACCTGGTGGCGCGGGAGAAGATGCACAACGCCGCGACCATCGCCGGGCTGTCCTTCACCAACGCCCTGCTCGGCGTCAACCACGCCCTGGCGCACATCCTCGGGGCGACCTTCGGCATCGCCCACGGCCGCGCCAACGCCCTGGTGATGATCCCGGTGATCCGGTTCAACGCCGCCATGACCGGCAAGTTCACCCCCTTCCCCAACGTCCCCTACGTGCGCACGCGCGAGCGCTACGCCGAGATCGCCGCGGCGCTCGGGCTGGACGCCTCGACGCCCGAGCGGGGCGTGGAGAGCCTGATCGCGGCCATCGCCGAGCTGAAGCGGCAGGTCGGCATCCCGGCCTCGATCCGCGAGGTCGGGGTGCCGGAGGCCGAGTACATGGGCCAGGTCCGGCACATGGCCGAGGTGGCGTTCGACGACCAGTGCCTGGGGTCGAACCCGATCGCGCCGCTGATCGAGGACCTCGAGCGGATCCTCAGGGACGCCTACTGACGCCGGGGGCCGGCAGAGGTCCCCCACGAGCGGTGAAGGGAGAGAGCCATGGTGGAGCTCGAGCTCGACGCGACCGGGGCGAGGCTGGTGTGCCGGTTCGAGGGGCGGATGGACGCGGTCGCGAACCCCGAGGCGCAGGCGCTGGTGGACGCCAGGCTGGACGAGCTGCTCCCGGCCCGCGCCGAGACCCTCGTGGTCGTCTTCGACGTCGAGAAGGTGAGCTACGTCTCGTCCGCCTTCCTCCGGATCTGCCTGTCGGTGGCGAAGCGGGTCGGGACGGGGCGGTTCTCGGTCCGCGGCACCAACCCGACGCTGAAGAAGATCTTCCTCGTCGCCGGCTTCGACAACGCCTTCCCGGTCGACTGAGGCGGGTCGCCGGCGCCGCCCCCCTCACGGCTGGACCACGGCCACCGGTGCGCCGCCGCCGGTGACCACGATCTGGCCCGAGTCGGTGCACGAGGCGCCGTCGACCGCGACGTCGAGCCGCCAGTCGTAGGTCCCGGCCTGCCGGCAGGCGTGGCTGGGGTCCTCGAGCGCGGCCGCGTTGCCGTCGCCGAACTCCCAGACGACGGTCGGCGAGCCGCTGCAGCCGGTGGCCCGGGCCGAGCCGGAGAACGCGACCGGGTTGGCGCCTGCGAGACCGTGCACGAGCTCACGGCCGCGGCCGTGGTGGAGGTCGACGGCTTCTCGACCGGGATGGTGGCTTCGGTGCAGGCGTCGGGCGACCTCCTCAACCAGCGCCCGCACGCTCACGCCATCGTGCCGCGCGGGGGCTGGGACAAGGAAGGGCGCCGGGTGCCGGTTGCGTTCGCGGACACGGGCGGAGCGTCACCTGACCGTTCGGCGGCGCGGGGGCGTCTCCGCCCACCCCTCATGTGCCCCGAACCCGCCCGGGTTCAGGGGTACACTCGGAAGTGTGGCAAAGGAATGCCCTATCCCTCGGCGGGAGGAGTGACGCATGAAGCTCGATGGCATTCCCTTCGAGGTCGTGGACTGGCTGTCGGAGACGCCGACCGTGCATCCCGGGGCGACCGGTCTGGCGACGTGGCGGACGCGGCAGCTGGGGGGCATACGCGTCCGCATGGTCGAGTACTCGCCCGGCTACCTGGCGGACCACTGGTGCGAGAAGGGCCACATCCTGCTGGTGCTCGAAGGGGAGCTGGTGACCGAGTTGGCCGACGGGCGGCGGGTGACGCTCGGGCCGGGGATGAGCTACCAGGTCGCCGACGGCGCCTCCTCTCACCGCTCGACGACCGCCACCGGCGCCAGGCTCTTCATCGTCGACTGAGGCGCCGGGCCGGTTCCGTCACGATCGGTGCCCGTGACGCCGTGCCGCCGCTGTCTCCGCGAGGGTGCCGCGCCGCTGCGCCGCCACGGCCCGCGGCGTGCCCGCGCAGCTCGGTGTCGCCGCGCCCCACATCGAGCCGCCGCAGGGCGTCGTCCGAGGTCCCGCCATGCGAGCCACCTTCGAAGCCACCCACGATGGCGGAATGGCGTGACCGTTCACGTTACAACCGGCGGTGAGTGCGGAGACGCGGCCGTCGGGCATGACCGCGGTCGCCACCGGACCGCGCCAGGAGGCGGTCTTCCCGGCGGCGGCGCCGCCGCGTGGCGCTTGCCGAGGAGGCAAGGGCGGAATGGCGTGACGCGCACCATTCCAGGATCGAGGGCTTCCAGGGGGTGAGCCCGGGCCACAACCTGGAGCTGGCGCCGACGCTGGTCGCCACCCGCACCGACTCCCTCGACCCGACCTCCGGCGGCCTCCAGTCGGGTCCGACCGAGCCCGAGGCCGGGGTGACCGCGCGCTGGGGCGTCACCCCGGCCATGGCCCTCACCGGCACCGTCAACCCCGACTTCTCCCAGGTCGAGGCGGACTCGCTGGAGCTCGCCGTCAACCGCACCTTTGCCCTCTTCGTCCCCGAGAAGCGGCCGTTCTTCATGGAGGGGGCGGACTTCTTCGACACCCCGCTCGGCTTCGTCTACACCCGGGTCGTGCGCGACCCCGCCTGGGGCGTGAAGCTGACCGGCAAGGAGCGGGGGAACACCGTCGGCGCCTACGTCGTCGAGGACGACGTCACCAACCTCCTCATCCCCGGCAGCCAGGGCTCCGCCGCCGCCAGCCTCGACCAGCCGTCGACCGCCACCGTGCTCCGTTACCGGCGCGACCTCGGCGAACGGTTCACGGTCGGCGCCCTCGTCACCGACCGCGAGTCGGCGGACTACTTCAACCGCCTCGTCAGCGTCGACGCCGACCTCCGGTTGAGCGACACCGACCGGCTGCTGGTCCAGGCCGGCGGCTCGAGCACCCGCTACCCGCAGCAGCTGGCGAAGGACTTCGGCCAGCGCGGCGAGGAGCTCAGGGACTGGGCCATGGGCGTCGGCTACTCCCACACCACCCGCACCGTCAACCTGTGGGCCGGGGCGCGCGACTTCGGGGCCGACTTCCGCGCCGACCTCGGCTTCGTGCCGCAGGTCGACTACCGCCGTTTCCACGCCGGCGGGGACTACACCTGGCTGCCCGACCGGGACACCTGGTACACCCGCCTCAACCTCGACACGGGCTACCGCGTCTACGAGGACCACCAGGGGCAGCTGCTGCTCGAGGAGTCCTGGCTCGGCTTCACCTGGGAGGGGGCGCTGCAGTCCCACTCCTACACCTCGGTGCGCCTCGCCCGCGAGGGGTACAACGGGGTCGAGTTCGAGCTCGAGGAGCTGTCCCTGCACCTCGACATGAAGCCCTCCGGCAGCACCAGCCTGTTCGTCGACCTCACCTGGGGGGACCAGGTCGACTACGCCAACACCCGCCCCGGCGAGCGGCTCAGGGTGCGCCCCGGCCTGACCTTCAACCTCGGCCGCCACGTCCGCCTCGGCGTCGACCACACCTGGGAGCGAATGGAGGTCGAGGCCGGTCGCCTCTACACCGCCAACCTGACCCAGGCCTCGGCCACCTACCAGCTCGACCGGCGGGCCACCGCCCGGCTGACCCTGCAGAACGTGGACTACCGGTACGAGCCGGGGCTGTACCTCGACAATCGGGGCGGCCAGGATCGCCACCTCTTCACCCAGGCGCTGCTGTCCTACGTCGTCAACCCGCGGACGGTGGTCTACCTCGGCTACTCCGACACCGCCGTCGGTGCGGCGGAGCGCGACCTCGTCCGCACCGACCGGACCGTCTTCCTCAAGCTGGGCTACGCCTGGACGATGTGAGCGTGGGCCGCCGGCTCAGCGTCGGGAGCGGCCCGGCGTCGCGGCCGGGCCGCCCGGCAGGGG